>JANXQZ010000583.1 GCA_025353235.1 Bryobacterales bacterium | reverse complement strand
CGATGGAAGCCTTTGAGGACGGCCTTCGCAAGAACGATCCCGACATCGCGCCCAGCCAGATTTACGCCTATGCGGCTCTGAAAAGTGGAGCAGCGCCGGCGTATCCGTAGTCAGATTGGGTGCGCCGTTTGCATAAGGCACTCCGCTTTTCAGAGCCGCATAGGCGTAAATCTGGCTGGGCGCGATGTCGGGATCGTTCTTGCGAAGGCCGTCCTCAAAGGCTTCCATCGTCTGATGGACTGCCGAGGGTTTGTGAAAAACTTCCGTGGAACCGCACCAGATCATCACCATGCGTGAAGCTCCGGAAGTCTCTCTGAAAGTTCGGATATCGTCGATCAGCATCTCGGCCTTCTCCATCTTCGAACCCTGTTTTACATTGGGTCCGTTAATGCGGCGGACGTAGTCCTGATCGAAGACGGCCTTCATCGGCTTTACCGCCGAAAGCGGGCCCTTAACCTGTTCCAGGAGGGCCGGCTCAAAAACCTTTGCATTCACCGCCGCTTCATAGGCGCTGTCTTCGTAAATGTCCCAGCCCCCGAATACGAGATCGTCGAGTTTGGCAAGCGGCACGAAATCCTGGATGCGGGGCGTTCGCCCATCGGTTCGCTTGCCGAGTCGGATGGTGGCAAGTTGCGTGAGAGAGCCTATCGGCTTGCCGAGCCCGCGCTTGATGGCTTCGACACCCCCCATGAATGTCGTGGAGACCGCACCAATGCCTGGTATGAGAACCCCCAGCTTTCCGTCAGCAGGCGCTAGGCGCACGTTTTCTTTTGTGGACAACTGCGAACTCCTTATCGTCGGACGCAAGCGACGTACGCGGGTGGGCCGCAGCGTGCGCGTTGAGGCATGTGAAGGCTGTCGTTGCTTATCCTCAGTTATACTAGCATTTAATGTTGGCCAGGGCGACGACAAGCACGATCGCGACTATTCTCGTCGACGATGAACAACTCGCCTGCGATGAGTTGGCTTATCTGCTCAAGGACTTTCCCGACATCGAACTCATCGCTACCGGACGCAATGGGATTGAAGCAGTGAAAATGATCGAGGAAATGGAGCCGGATCTGGTGTTTCTCGATGTCCAAATGCCCGGTCTGGACGGGATGAGCGTGATCCGAAAATTGCGGGAGAAACATGTTCCCCTGCCGCACTTTGTGCTGGCGACGGCCTATGACCAATACGCGCTGCAGGCCTTCCGGCTCGAAGCGCTGGATTACATCTTGAAGCCGATCGAAAAGGAGCGGCTGGCAGTTACGGTTGAGCGTGCCCGGCGTCAAGTGGCCGAGAAGAACGCGAAGGGCGCAGTGCCGGAAACTGTGTCCGCCCCCGCTAAGCTAAGTTTTCAAAGAACCAAGCTGCTGGTGAAGAGCAACAGCCGCAACTTCATCGTGGATGCGCAGGATATTATCTACGCAACGATTGACGACGGCCTCATCACAGTGGTGGCCACTAGTCTCGAAGGCGAGTCGAACTACCGGACCATTGAGGAGCTCCAGTCAAATCTTGACCCGGAGGTTTTCTGGCGTGTGCACCGATCCTTCCTGGTGAACATCAACCGCATTAAGGAAGTGATTCCGTGGTTCAAATCCAGCTTTCAGCTTCGCATGGACGATAAAAAGCGCACGGAAATTCCGGTGAGCCGGGTGCAGACCAAGCGTCTCCGATCATTATTAAAGCTCTAGCTAGCTAGCGAATCAAAGAACTGGTAGCCTAGATTCGATAGGCCATTTAACTCTGGAGAAGACACGCATGAATCCCACTTCTAAACCACCATTCAAAACGGCGACACCTTCCAAGATGCGAAAAAGGCAGGCCGCAATCCAACGGTACTGATCGGCTTGGCCAGGAAAGATACCGCGAAAACCATGAAGATATTGGGCATTGATAACACTCCCGAAAATCGAGCCGCCATCGCGAAGGCGAAAGACTACAAGGAACTGGCGGCTCTAAGCAAGAAGATCAAGGCCGAGCAGATGCAAGACATTTTCGAGAAGCTCTTCTAGCTTGGTTGCACGTGAGAACCGGGGCAGGAAGCTTGCCTGCCCTGCATTGCCAACACACCATTTCAGCAAGTCACTACCCGATAAAGTTACTGAGGAGAGGCTTGGACAGCAGAAGTAAAATTGTCGGCTTCGAGCAGGCGCTTGAGATCGCTCGCGAACGAGAAGTGCAGTGGGTGACCGGTCACTTTGACCCCATGCTTGCCGAGCATGCCCGCCGCGTTCGCGAATTCGTTAAGCCCGGCTTGCCCCTCATTGTCGTGGTGACAAATCCGCCTTCGCCGCTTTTGCCTCAGGGTGCGCGCGCGGAACTGGTGGCCGCCCTTGCGGATGTCGATTATGTGGTGCTAAAGGTGGGACCCGCGCCGTCGGACGAGCCCGAAGATGCCCGCATCACGCAAGACTTCATCGAGCACGTGGCGCGTCGGCATGCGGGAGAGCGACTTTGAGCGGTCCGCGCATCCTCGTGGTCCGGTTGGGCGCCATGGGTGACGTGCTCCATACCCTGCCCGCCGTTGCGAGTCTGAAAAATAGTATTCCCGATTCGCATATCACGTGGGTGATCGAGTCTAAGTGGACGCCACTACTTGAGGGCAATCCTTTTATAGAGCGGGTGATCGGCCTTGATCGCCGTACGCTGGCTGGCTTGGCAACTGCATGGCGCGAACTGCGAGAGACGCATTTCGATTTCGCAGTGGATTTTCAGGGCTTGACGAAGTCGGCCGTAGTTGCCACCATTGCGTGGCCGGAGCGGGTCTACGGGTTTCGCGATCCAAGAGAATCGGTGGCGTCATTGTTTTATTCGACGAAGATATTGCCTCGCTCAGTTCACATTGTGGACCGCAATTTGGATTTGAGCGCGGCTGCGGGCGCATCGAGTTTGTTGCATGCGTTCCCCATCCCTTCAGGCCGTCCCGAAGGCAAACTGCCTACAGGCGATTTTGTGCTCGCAAGTCCTCTCGCGGGCTGGGGTGCCAAGCAGTGGCCGCTCGAATACTACTCGGAACTGGGCCTCCGGATCCAGCGCGAGATGGGCATGACTCTGGTGCTGAATGGCCCACAAGCCATCCATGTAGAGCACACTGTTCCACATGTTTCGGGACTTCCGGGGCTGATCGATGCGACGCGTCGGGCCAGCGCGGTGATCGGACTGGATAGCGGTCCCCTGCATCTAGCGGCGGCGCTCGGCAAGCCTGGCGTGGCGATTTACGGACCTACAGATCCGGCCATCAATGGACCTTATCAGAGCAACCTGAAACTGCTGCGGTCAGATGGGGCAGCCACCACGTACCGGCGCACATCCGAGCCGGACAGCAGCATGCGCGCGATCAAGCCAGAGATGGTATTTGAAGCTTTGGCGTTGTCCGTGGCGACCCTCATCTAGATGTTCAAGCGATACGCCGACTTCGTGGCCAAGCTGCGAGTGCCCAGCGGTTTCGTGTTAGTGGCAACGTTCGCGTGGTTGTCCCGGCCCAGCGTCTCATCGCTCGCCATGGGAGTTCCTGTCTCGCTCGCTGGACTCGCGCTGCGGGCGTGGGCAGCGGGGCACCTTGAGAAGAACCGCGAGTTGACGTGCAGTGGGCCGTATGCTTTCGTGCGCAATCCGCTTTATATTGGGACCTCGTTGGTCGCGGCGGGCCTGGTAGTCGCGAGCCAGCGCTGGCTCTTGGCAGTGATTTTCGCGGCCGTCTTTCTATTTGTATATTTGCCTGTTATCGAGCTGGAAGAGCAGCACTTGCGGAGCCTGTTCCCTGATTTTAAAAGTTACGAGGAGCGGGTATCAAAACTGATCCCGTCTCTGAGACCGGAACTTGGCGGCAAAGCGTTTCGCTGGTCCACGTACCGGGTTAACCGGGAATATGAGGCGTCGCTTGGGTTCCTGGCGGGACTTGGCGTTTTGCTATTGAAGGTTTTCTATTCAAGGTAACTGTGGCTTGCCTGGCAGAGGCGCTAGGATGGAATCGGAAAGCAGCTTATGACCATTACTGTCGAACTTCCAGCTGCGCTCGAAGGGCTGCTCTTTGCCAATGGTCAAGAGCCTAAACGCACGGTGCTCGAGGCGATCGCCCTCGAAGGGTACCGCGCCGATCAGTTGACAGAATCAGAAGTCCGGCAGTTGCTGGGTTTCGAAACCCGCATGGAAGTGCATGAATTCCTCAAGGAACATGGGGCGTTCATGCACTATACGCTTGATGACCTCCACCATGATGGTGTCGTGGCCCTTCAGGTGGCGCGAGGGGTTCAGAGCCAACGTGATGCGGCTCGTAAGCGGCCTCCGGCATGATCGTCATTGCCGACACCAGCCCTGTACAAT
>JANXQZ010000582.1 GCA_025353235.1 Bryobacterales bacterium | reverse complement strand
CAGAAGGGCGACCAGGCGGTGATCCATGCGCTGCGCGGGAAGCCGTCGAGCCGGAAGTTGGTGACCCAGTCGGAAGCAATCGAGATTCTGTCCAGACCCGTTTACGGCGGCTTCGGACCGACTCTGGCCTGCGAGTACCTGTTCGACAAGCATGGCCTGGCGGCGAGCAAAGAGACGGTGCGCAAGTGGATGGGCCAAGCCGGGCTGTGGAGCCCGCGGCGCGGCGGAGTGAAGGAGATTCATCAGTGGAGGCCGCGGCGGAGCTGCTGCGGGGAGCTGGAGCAGTGGGACACCAGCGAGCACGATTGGCTGGAGGGAAGGGGCGGGAAGCTCTATCTGATCTCGATGATCGACGACGCCACCAGCCGGCTGTTTGCGCGCGTCTCGCCGCACGATTTGAGCTGGCGCTTTCGCAAGACTCGGCGAGCAACCAGGCGAACTCCCCTAAATACAGTCGCCTCCTCACAACTAACCGCCAACGATTTCCCACCTCCTCTCAAACCCGGTAGCAGAAATTTCTAACAATCGTCCAGTCGCCGATCTCCAAAGCTCGCATTTACTTACGCCGCTCTACGTAAAAATCCTCCCTCGCTCTCGATCCGTTTTTCACCCCTCGTCTGCCATACTGATCGCGAAATGACTTCTGCAGCTCAATCCACAGCCAATCAGAATAACGCCCGGTTCAGTAGCGGCCCCCGTACCGAACCAGGCAAAGCCGCATCCAGCCAGAACGGCCTGCAGCACGGACTCGCCTCCGCAGCGGTCGTTCTCTCTTATGAGAATCAGGCCGACTTTGAAGATCTCGCCCGGCGCATCAGTGACGACCTCGTCCCCTCCGGCGAGCACGAGTGCTTTCTGGTAGAGCAAATGATTCAGTCCCGCTGGCGCATCGTCCGCATCGCAAGTCTCGAATCCGCTGCGTTCGAGTACATGATCGAAGGCGCCGCCGCTTCATCCCCCCAAGGCCGCATCATCGCGCACATGTTTGAAAAAGGAGGCGACCCGCTCTCGGCTCTGCATCGCTACTCGGCCAGCGCCGAGCGCACGTACCACAAGTGCTACCGCGAACTCCTCAACGGACGCCAAGTCGCTCAGAAAATGCAAATAAAAGCCACGGACAACTACATTAAGAACGTAGTTTTCGCTCCGCCGCCCGGCCAAGTCCCGACAAATGGGTTCGCTTCGCAAAACGCGCCACAGCCAGCACCTGACGTGTCACAGCAGCCCTTCTAATTTGGACCCGCCAATGAAAATGGTCTCATCTCGTTCAGGTCCGGTCGAAATACACCCTACTTCCACGCCCGAATGCGCGCTCAGGAATTTCAAATACTCGTGCGCTCGCGCTGGCAGCTCCTCGAACTTCGACAATCCGCGCGTTGCCGCCTTCCACCCGGGCAAGGTTTCATAGACAGGCTCGGCCGCCTCAAGTTCCTGAAACGTGACGGGCATCGTCGACATGTTTCGATAGCCCACGCAAACCGGAATCTCATCGAGATCGTCCAGCACGTCCAGCTTGGT
>JANXQZ010000552.1 GCA_025353235.1 Bryobacterales bacterium | reverse complement strand
TGCCGAACCTCCACCTTCTTACTCCGGTTCAGCCACATATCAAGCAGCAGGAACCCCGCTCCGATCGTAATAGCGCTGTCAGCCACGTTGAATGCTGGAAAGTAATGCTGGCCTAGATACACTTCCACAAAATCCGTCACCGTGCCATTCGCCACCCGGTCAAACAAGTTACCCACCGCGCCGCCCAAAATCAACCCCAGGCCAGTGCGAACCACATTTTCCGCAGGCCCGCGCGATGGCTTCAAGAGCATCGCGGAGATAAAGATCATCACGGTGGCCGACAGCCCGATCAGGAACAACCCTCGCCATGGACTCGTGGAATCCGCAAGGAGTCCAAACGCCACGCCTGGATTCTCGGCGTGCACGATGTTGAAAAAGCCGGGGATCACATGGTGAGTATCGAACGCACCGACGTTGGTCTTGATGATCCACTTCGTCAGCCGGTCCAGCAGAAAGACGGCAGCGGCGATCAGGAATGGAAAGGGTCGCGACAGCATGTCAGCTTTAGGTCCACTCCTGCACTGCTTGCTTGCAAGCCAGGCAGATGGTGGGGTAGTCGGGATCCTGGCCGACATCGGGCAGATGCTTCCAGCAGCGCTCGCACTTTTCTGCATCCGACTTCTCTACTGTGACGTCGAACGGGCCATGCTCCAGAAGGACCTGCGAAACGATGAACAGGCCAGGTAGCTCATGGCGATACTCACTCAGTAGGGGAAATAGGTCGCCGTCCACCTTGAGGCGCACACGGGCTTCGAGCGCGCTCCCAATGAATTTTTCCTGCCGCGCGCTCTCGAGCGATTTTAGCACCTGCTCGCGAAGGGGCAGAAGTTTCTCCCAATTTTCCAGGCGGGCGCGCTGCTCGCGTGTGATCCCGGCAGCCAACTCCTCCACCTCCGGGAGACGTGCCAGGTGGACGCTGCCAGGGCTGCCTGCCGGCTTGCGAATTTGGCCCCACACCTCCTCGGTTGTGAACGCAAGGATCGGCGCTAGCAGTCGCACTAAGGCGTAAGTGATCCGGTAGAGAGCTGTCTGAGCGCTGCGGCGTGCTTTGGATCGACGCCCTGCGGTGTAGAGCCTGTCCTTTGCCACCTCGAAATAAAGGGAGCTCAGATCGGTGGCGGCAAAATCGTAGATCGCGCGGTAGACTTTGTGAAAGGCGAACTCGTCGTACCAAGCGCGGCACTTCGCAACCAGATTTTCCGCCCGGACTAGGATCCACTGGTCCAGTTCCAGCATGTCCTCCGTACTGAGCGCATCGGCGACAGGATCGTAGCCATCCAGATTGCCCAGCGTCCACTTGAAGGTATTGCGAAACTTGCGATAGGCCTCAGTCAGGCGCGCCAGAATCGTCTCCGACATGCGGACGTCTTCAATGAAATCGACCGACGCCACCCACAGGCGCAGCACATCTGCCCCGGACTTCTTGATGATGTCTTCAGGTTCGATCCCGTTGCCGAGGGACTTCGACATGGCGCGGCCTTCACCATCCAACAGCCAGCCTGCGGTGGCGCACTCGCGATACGGCGCTTCGCCTTTTAGCGCAACTCCGATCAGCAGCGAACTATGAAACCAGCCGCGATATTGATCGCCGCCTTCCAGATAACAATTCGACGGCCAGGGCAGTTCGTTCTCGGGCGTCAATACAGCGAGATGGCTGGATCCCGACTCAAACCATACGTCGAGGATGTCGGACTCTTTGCGAAATTCGGAGCCGCCGCACCGCGAGCAAAGATGGTCAGGACCGATCAATTCAGCGGCTGATCGCGAATACCAGATGTCGGCGGTGTGCTCGGCGAAAAGCTTTACCACGCCGTCTAGAACTTTGCGATCCGTGAGCGGCTCCTGGCAAGCTTCACAGTAGAAAACGGTAATCGGCACACCCCACACGCGCTGCCGCGAGATGCACCAATCGGGCCGCGTGGCGATCATGTTGGACATGCGATCGTCGCCCCACGCAGGCATCCACTTGACCTTCTTGATGGCCAGCAGCGTACGCTCGCGCAGGTCGTTCCGCTCCATGCCGATGAACCATTGCTCGGTGGCGCGGAAAATGGTCGGGTTGTGGCAGCGCCAACAGTGTGGATAGCTGTGATTGATGTTCTCTTCGGCGAGCAGCGCGCCAGCCTGTCGTAGGAGATCTTTGACGATCGGATTGCCTTCCCAGACGGTCTTGCCGAGCAGCGATTCGGGTATCTCTCCTGCTGCGCCCTCGGCGTTATAGAAGCGGCCGGCGCCGTCCACTGGACAGTACACGCCGATGCCGTATTTGGTGGCAACTTCGAAATCTTCGGCTCCGTGGCCAGGCGCTGTGTGGACTGCCCCAGTTCCCTACTCCAGGGTGACGTGCCCGCCCAGAATGCCGAGCGAATCGCGCTCGATCAGAGGGTGGCGAAAGATGGTGCCTTCCAGCTTCTTGCCGGGGAAAGCGGCGAGCACCTTGTACTCCTTCCAGCCCAGCTTTTCCGCCGTCGCCTTCAGCAGTTCCAAGGCAACGATGTAGACCTCGTCGCCAGCTTGCGCCGCCACGTATTCAAACTCGGGATGGTAGGCGATGGCCACGTTGGACGGAATGGTCCAAGGGGTGGTGGTCCAGATCAGCCCGTAGACTTTGTGGTGCGTCAAAGCGGGGTCAATTAAGGATGGATCGGACGTTAATGCAAAACGAACCCAAATCGAGGGGCTGTTGTGATTTTCGTATTCGATCTCGGCTTCGGCGAGCGCGGTGCGGTCATGTATGCACCAGTTGACGGACTTTAACCCTTTGTAAACGTAACCCTTGTCCAGGAAATCGACGAAGGTTCCCGCGATCACCGACTCGTACTGAGCGCTCATGGTGAGGTACGGATTTTCCCAGCGGCCGAGCACGCCTAATCTCTGAAAATCCTTGCTCTGGAGATCTACGTACTTCTGCGCGTACTTGCGGCACTCCGCTCGAATTTGGGCGGTAGTCATCTTCGACTTTTTGCCGCCGAGTTGGTTGTCGACTTTGATTTCGATGGGCAAACCGTGGCAGTCCCAACCGGGAACGTAGGGCGAATCGAAGCCCTCCATGGTCTTGATTTTGACGATGAAATCTTTCAGGATTTTGTTGAAGGCATGACCCGTGTGAATGTTTCCGTTGGCGTAGGGCGGCCCGTCGTGCAGGACGTACTTGGGCTGGTCTTTGCGGGCCGCGCGGATCTGGCCGTAGAGATCTTCCTGAATCCAACGCTTGAGCATTTCAGGCTCGCGCTGGGGCAGATTAGCCTTCATGGAAAAATCGGTGCGGGGCAGATTGACCGTCTTTTTCAGGTCGATGGTGGAAGCATTCATCTAGGGTTACTCTTTATCGTACTATCGGCTAAACTGGGGACCATGGACATCGAACGGACGATGGAGTTCATCCTGGAACAGCAGGCGCACATTACAGCCGGGGCTGCCCTGCATGACGCGCAGATGGCGGAATTTCGGGAGAACGACGCGAAGCTCCAGCAGGCTTTCTTAGAGATGCGGGCTCAGAGCGCGGTGGATGCAGCTCAGAATGCACTGTTCCGCAAGACCATAGCAAAGGCCACTGCCGCTCTTGCAGACAATCAGGAGAACACGCAGAGACGAGTTGAGGGCGAGGCGACTCTTGCCGATCGGAAACATGCCGAGGCTGAGAGTCTGCGGATCTTAGACGAGAAGTGGAAGGCTGCCGCCGAGGAGAGGCAGGCTGTGGATCTGGCTCTGCATGCAGCTGATCAAAAGTGGAAAGCCGAGGCCGAGAAGCGGCATATCGAGATGGAGGAGCGACAAGCTGCAGCGGAGCGAAGCTCGAAGCTGGTAGAGGAACGTCTCGCAGAATTCATTAAGGCGACAAACGACCGGCTCCACCGAGTGGAGTCCATTCAGGACCAGCGCACAAACTAACCGGCCCTGGCCTACCACGCCGAAAAATGGCAGTCGGCTCAAACTAATTTTCATTCCGTAGCGCACTCTGTACCAAGTCCACCAGTTGTTGCGCCGTAAAAGCCGATCCTTCCAGCAGCGCCCGCAATCGACCATCGGGTCCAATCAGCCCCGTAGCCGCACTATGCGTGATCACTCCGTCTTCCGGCCAGTAGATCAGCCCAAACCAACCGGCTGCGTCCTGGATCTCCTTCGCAGCCCCAGTCAGAAAATGCCACGAAGCCCCCGCACCCCAGCGCCGCGCATAGTCGGCCAATACCGCAGGCGTATCGTATTGCGGATCGATAGTAACCGAGAGCAGTGTCACGCGTGCCCCAAACCGCCTCTGCACCAAAGCGAAGTTCGCGGAGAGA
>JANXQZ010000542.1 GCA_025353235.1 Bryobacterales bacterium | reverse complement strand
ATTTCGCCGCGAGCATCGACGGTGATCTTGGTAGTGAGATCGCCCCGGGCAACCGCTGTGGTTACGTCGGCGATGTTGCGCACCTGATTCGTCAGGTTGCTGGCCATCGAGTTAACGCTGTCCGTAAGATCTTTCCAGGTGCCGGCCACGCCATTCACCTGAGCTTGGCCACCGAGTTTGCCCTCAGTACCCACTTCGCGAGCCACGCGCGTAACTTCGGACGCGAAGGAATTCAATTGATCCACCATTGTGTTGACCACGCGGGCGGTGCGCAGCACTTCACCTTTGAGCGGGCGGCCCTCGACGTCGAGGGACATGGTTTGTGTCAGATCGCCTTTGGCCACTGCGCCGATCACGCGCGCAACTTCGGTAGAGGGCTGAACTAGATCCCCGATAAGCCCGTTGACTGACTCGATGCAGTTCGCCCAATCTCCGGAACTGGTTCCGAGCGACACTCTATGGGTGATTTTGCCCTCTTTCCCTACGGATTTATTGATGCGCTCGAACTCCTTCGCCATGCGCTCGTTTATTTCCAGAACGTCGTTGAGCGTGTCGGCAATCTTGCCAGCAACTCCGATCCGATCCGGAGGCATGCGGACGGAGAAGTCGCCACGCTTGAAGGCGGTTAAGACTCGCAGCAGTTCGCGGCTGTCTACATTGTCGGTGCGAGGGACCTCGACCACAGCCACCGGGTCTCCGTTTTGGTCCCCATTTTGCCCTTTGATAGTGCGTCTCAACCTAGGGGGACGGAAATTCTTAAGAAATGTTTCACCGGAAATCGCGACCGATACGTTATCCTATCCCTGGTGGACATTAGCGCGATGATAGAGGAACTGCGGAGCGAGCTCACGCAGGTGAATCAAGCCATTATTGGCCTGGAGCAATTGGCTCAAGGCCAAGGGAAGGGAAGAGGCCGTCCCCCAGCCTGGATGAAGGAGGCTGAAGCGGACGCGCCGAAGAAACGTGGCCGCCCTCCTGGCAAGAAAAACCAGGACAAACTGGAACGGTAAAATGTGATTCGTACTATGACGGATCTGTGTTACGTTTTAGCACCTTTGTAATCTACCTTCGAACACGCTGCGCTGGTATTCTGGCGCCAGTGCCGATATTGAAGCTCCCGGTAACCCTGTTGACGCTGGCCGCTGGAATTATGGCGGCGCAGCCGGTTTCTATCTCGGGACCGTCAGTGCCTGAACTGGCGGCGTATGACGACGTGATTACGGGCATCATGGCGCGCTACTCCGTGCCAGCCGCGCAGTTCGCGATCACGCGCAACGGTAAGCTGATTTTTGCCCATGGTTACGGCACCACGGACATCGGCGGACAGACCGCAGTGCAGCCCGACTCGCTGTTTCGCCTCGCCAGCTTATCGAAGCAGCTCACGGCCGTGGCGATTCTTCAGCTTTGGGATCAGGGGAAGATTGATCTCGACCGGCCCGCGTTTGCCTATATGCCCGATCTTCAGCCGTTGCCGGGCGGGCAGCAGGACTCGCGTTTGTCTCGCGTCACGATTCGCAACCTGCTGCAGCACTCGGGAGGTTGGGATGAAGGCGTTTCGCCCGATCCGCTGGATCAGACGGTAGAGATAGCGAATCAGTTCGGGAAGATTCCGCCAGCCAGCAGTTCCGACATTATCCGGGCCATGCTGGGCAGGCGGCTCAATTACGATCCCGGTTCCCGGTTTGCCTACTCGAATTTCGGCTATTTGGTGTTAGGGCGCGTGATCGAGCGCTTGACCGGTATGAACTACGAGCAGTACGTCCGCACTAAGATTCTCGCCCCGCTGGGGATCGAACGCATGCGGACGGGCAATACGTTGGCTGCAGGCCGAATTGCGGGGGAAGTCGCCTACTCGTCGCCGGGAAACGGCCAGACGGTGTTCGCGTTCGGGCCAGCGTCTCTGCCTATTCCATACGGCGGTGGATTTTATCTGGAGTGCATGGACGCTAATGCGGGATGGGTGGCCTCAGCTCCCGACCTGTTGAAGTTCTGGAACGCGATAGACGGTCGCCTAGGAGGTCCGCTGCTGAGTGCCGCCGCGATCGCCCAACTGACGGCGCGGCCCTCGCTGCCTGAATACTCCGGTTCGGTTTATTGGTACGGCATGGGCTTCCACATCTCGCCCGATAGCTGGTGGCACGACGGCTACCTGGATGGGACGCGGACGCTGGCGGTCCGCTCGAACAGCGGGTTTGATTGGGTGGCTTTGTTTGATAAGGTGAGCGATCCAGATTTCAGCGCCGAGTTGGATGCCAAACTTTGGACCATCCTTTCGCAAACGTCGAATTGGCCAACCAACGACCTGTATCCTTCGTTCGCGACGCCGAATGTTTCCAGACCTGCCATTCAGACTCAAGATGGAGTCGTGAATGGGGCCTCTTTCCAGCGAGGGTTCGCGGCGGGTTCCTGGGTGACCATCTTCGGGTCGTACTTGTCGAGCACCACACGCTCGTGGACCGGGGCGGATTTCTCGGGTTCTTCGCTGCCTATCGCGCTGGACGGAGTGAGCGTGACGATGGGAGGCAAACCTGTCGCGATTGCTTATGTAAGTCCGGGACAAATCAACGTACAGGCTCCGTCGGGACTGGTACCGGGAGCGGTTGCAGTTGAGGTGTTCCGGGACGGCATGAGCAGTGGTCCGGCGCTCGCGCAACTGAGCCAATTCGCTCCTGCGCTGTTTGGCTACGCTGCGGGCGGATCGGTGTACGCTGCTGCGGTGTTTCCGGACGGCGCACTGGTGGGCGATCCTGCAAGAGTGCCTGGGGCGCGGCTAGCTCGACCTGGCGACCAGATCTCTCTGTATGGGTCGAACTTCGAAGCTTCGCAAGCCGGGTTGATGTTTTCGAGGGCTCAGCCGCTTGGCTCGCTGGCATCGGTCAAGATCGGGGGTGTGACGGCGAGTGTCCAGTACGCCGGTCTAACCGGAGTTGGGCTGTACCAAGTCAATTTGTTGGTGCCCAACGTTCCTGATGGGGATCAAGTAGTTAGTCTGGCGTACGGCGGAGTGGCTGCTCCCGGTATTTTAATCGGCATTCGCCATTAGGCCTCAGGAACAAACCTCGGTAACTTGACTGCTAGTTCTAACGCCTTCATACTACAGCTTCCTGCTATTCGGACCGATTTCCACGGGGATTATAAGTTGAACTTATCGCATCGTAAGGTATTCCTATCGATTTTGCTGCTGGGCCTGGCTCTTCTAGGCGGATGTACCAGCAAAGGAGCCTCGGCCAACGACAGAAAGCGCGGCGACGGCGCCGTGCCCGTCGTCGTCTCTACGGTTACTCAGAAAGATGTTCCTGTAGAAATTCAGGTGATCGGAAATGTGGAAGCGTACTCCACAATCACCGTCAAAGCCCAGGTCAGCGGTGAACTGACGAAAGTGTTTTTCCATGAAGGCGATTACGTTAAGAAGAACGATCCGTTGTTCACCATCGACCCCCGTTCCTATGACGCGCAGATGAAACAGGCCGAGGCCAATCTTGCACGCGATACGGCCATGCTCGGGCAAGCCCGCGCGAATTTGGCCCGCGACACGGCGAATGAACAATATGCCAAAGCGCAGTCGGACCGCTACGCGAGGCTTTTTCAAGAGGGCGTGATGTCGCGCGAGCAGACCGAGCAGGTGAGAACCAGCGCCGATGCCTCCTCGCAGGCGGTGGCGGCCGACAGAGCGGCCATTGAAAGCGCGCAGGCGCAGATGGCGGCTACCCAGGCCTCCATCGACAACATGAAAGTACAGGTCGGCTACACGCAAATTCACTCCCCGATCGACGGGCGCACCGGCAACCTAATGGTGAAGCAGGGGAACGTTGTGACGGCCAACGCGACTGACCTGATGACCATCACCCAGGTGCAGCCGATTTACGCCACCTTCTCCGTGCCCGAATCGTTCCTCGCGCAGATCAAGGGATTCATGGATCAAGGCAAACTCAAGGTGGAGGCGACTCCTCAGGATACGGAAGCGCTGCGCGAAGTGGGCGTGCTTACGTTTATCGACAATATGGTGGATGCGAACACCGGCACCATCAAAATGAAAGGCACGTTTGCCAATGGCGACCGAAAGCTTTGGCCCGGCCAGTTCGTCAAGGTAAAGTTGCGCTTAACCACATCGCAGAATGCGCTAGTGGTGCCGAATCAGGCTGTGCAGAACGGCCAGGATGGCCAGTTCGTCTACGTAGTGAAGCCCGACAAAACCGTGGAGTTCCGGCCCGTGGTGACAGGTGCGCGGTTGGATCAGGAACTAGTGGTTCAGAAAGGCTTGCAGCCGGGCGAGACGGTGGTGACCGAGGGCCAGTTGCGCCTTGCCCCCGGGACCAAAGTATCGCTTCGAGACGATCGGATGAAACCAGGCGGCGGACGCCCGAAAATGGGCGGAGGTCGACCGGAAAGAAGCAAGCCTCCCGTCTAAGCGCTATGAATTTCTCCGAGATTTTCATACGCAGACCGATCGCGACCAGCCTCTTGATGCTGGGGATTGCCGTGTTTGGAGTCGTCGCCTATCGCGCGCTTCCGGTGAGCGACTTGCCGAACGTCGATTTCCCGACGCTCGTGGTGAGCGCCAGCCTTCCCGGCGCTGACCCGAACACAATGTCCTCCGCCGTTGCGACTCCGCTCGAGCGCCAGTTTTCCGGGATCGCTGGATTGGACTCGATGACATCGGTGAGTTCGACCGGCAGCACGTCCGTCACGCTGCAATTCGATCTGGATCGCAACCTCGATGGGGCCGCTGTGGATGTGCAGACAGCGATTGCCGAAGCAGGGCCTCTGCTGCCATCCGGCATGCCCTCGCCCCCCTCCTTCCGCAAATACAATCCGGCCGACTCGCCCGTCATGTTCATGGCGATGACCTCCACCACCGAGCCGCTTTACGTGCTGGACGACTACGCCGAGACCCGCATTGCTCAGAGAATTTCAACGGTGAGCGGCGTGGCTCAGGTCAACGTGATGGGGGCGCAAAAGTACGCGGTTCGGATTCAGCTTGACCCGGACATGCTGACCGCCAAGCAGGTGGGCATTAATGAAGTCGCCAATGCCATTCAAGGTTGGAACGTTAACCTGCCTACCGGAACACTCTTCGGACCCCGGCAGGCGTTCAATGTTCAAGCCAATGGCCAACTGATGAACGCGTTGGAGTACAAGCCGATGATCGTCACTTGGCGGAACGGGGTCCCCGTTCGTTTGGAGCAACTGGCAACCGTGAAGGATAGCGTGGAGGACGATAAAAACGCCTCTTGGATTTATCAACAGGGCAAAGGCCAGCGCGCCGTTAATTTGATGATTATGAAGCAGCCGGGCAGCAATACGATTGCTGTCACGGATGGGATTCGCCAACTGCTGCCGTTGTTCCAAGCTCAGCTTCCGCCAACCGTCAAGCTGCAAATTCGGGGCGACCGGTCCGTGCAGATCCGCGAGGCGTTCCTGGATATTCAATTCACCATGGCGCTTACGCTGGGCCTGGTGATCATGGTGATTTTCCTGTTCTTGCGGAACGTGTCGGCGACGTTTATCCCCAGTCTAGCGCTGCCATTTTCGATTCTGGGAACATTCACAGTGATGTTCGTGCTGGGCTATAGCATGAACAATTTGTCCATGATGGCGTTGATTCTGTCCATCGGCTTCGTGGTGGATGACGCGATCGTCATGCTTGAGAATATCTTCCGGCACATGGAGCGGGGCGAATCGCCCATGGAAGCGGCGCTGCGCGGGTCAAAAGAAATCGGATTCACCATCGTGTCCATGACGCTCTCGCTGGGAGCCGTCTTCATCCCCGTGCTCTTCATGGGCGGCATCCTTGGCCGGCTGTTCAAGGAGTTCGCCGTCACCATTTGCACGGCCATCGCAATCTCCGGAATTGTGTCCATCACGTTAACCCCGATGTTGTGCAGTCGTTTCCTTAAAGTGAACCATGCAGCCGAGCGGGGGGCCTTCTATCGGGTTACCGAAAGGTTCTTCCAGTGGCTCCTGCGCGGGTACGACATCAGCCTGCAGTGGGTGCTGCGGCATCGTCCCGTGATGGCGGTTGTATTTTTCGTTGTCCTCGGATCCACCGTGTACATGTACGACAAAGTTCCCAAGGGCTTCATTCCCGACCAGGATCAGGACCGCGTTTCCATCGTCGCCGAAGCCGTGCAGGGAACCTCGTATTACAAGATGATCGAGTATAAGGACAAGCTTGCGGCGGTGCTCGCCAAAGATCCGGATATCGATTCATTCTTTGCGAGCGTGGGCGGCGGATATCGATCCACCGGGTCAAACCAGGCCCAGTTCGACTTGCAGCTAAAGCCGCGCCGTCAGCGCAAGTTTTCGGCCGCCGAGAAGATGGCTAAATTGCGCCCCCTGCTGATGGGATTTCCGGGATTCCGCGTCTTCATGACTCTTCCGCCGACCATTCGCATTGGCGGACGCATGTCCAAGAGCTCCTACGAGCTGACCGTGCAGGCGACGGATACAGCGGAGCTATATAAGCAATCGCAAGTGCTCGAGCGCGAGATGACGAAGATCCCGGAACTGCAGGACGTCACCTCCGATCTGCAGATTAAGAATCCACGCATCAAGATCGTGATTGATCGCGATCGCGCGGCGGCGATGCAACTCGATGCCGCCCAGATCGAGTCGGCGATGTATAACGCGTACGGACCGAATTGGGTCTCAACTATTTACGCACCCACCAGCCAGTACCGCGTCCTGGTGGAATTTCAGCCCAAGTATCAGACCTTCGGCGACTACCTTTCTAAGCTGTACTTCAAACCTCCGAACGGCGCATCGGTGCCGCTTGATTCTATTGCGCACATGACACAGGATGCCGGGCCGATGAGCATCAACCACGCTGGCCAGCTTCCTTCCGTGACCATCGCGTTTAACCTTAAGCCTGGGATCGCCCTGGGCGACGCAGTGGATGCGATTCAAGACGTCGCAGATCACACGCTGCCCGATACGGTGACCACGAGTTTTCAAGGAGCGGCCAAGGCGTTTCAGAGCTCGCTTAAGAATTTGGGCCTGCTGCTGGTGATCGCGATCATGGTGGTCTATATCGTTTTGGGCGTGCTGTACGAAAGTTATATTCATCCCTTGACGATTCTTTCCGGTTTGCCGTCGGCTGGTTTGGGCGCTCTGCTGACACTGACGATCTTTCACGAGGATCTGAATATTTACTCTTTCGTGGGCTTGATCATGCTGGTTGGCATTGTGAAGAAGAATGCGATCATGCAGATTGACTTCGCACTGGAGGCGGAACGCAAGGAAGGCAAGAGTCCAGCGGAAGCCATGCACGAAGGCTGCCTGATTCGTTTCCGTCCTATTATGATGACCACCATGGCGGCACTGCTGGGGTCAATCCCGATCGCCATGGGCTTGGGATCTGGAGGGGAAGCGCGGCGTCCCCTTGGGCTGGCCGTGGCTGGCGGATTGATTTTCTCGCAGTTGATTACGTTGTATCTCACGCCGGTGGTTTACACGTATATGGCGGCAATCAAGGATCGTTGGAAATATCGCAAGATGGGCAGGCAACGCATCCCAGCCTTGGTGCCTGATGCCACTTGATTCTCCTATGGGGCAGGTTGTCAACCTGCGGCCGATTGCCAATCGGCAGCAGGTTAACAACCTGCCCCACAAGACTTAATACCCCATGAACTTTTCGGAAACCTTCATTAAGCGCCCCATCGCCACCAGCTTGCTGATGCTCGCCATCGCGCTGTTCGGCTTCGTGGCGTATCGGCAACTACCAGTCAGCGATCTTCCGAACGTCGACTTCCCCACGCTGCTGGTCACCGCGAGTCTACCCGGCGCGAGTCCCGAGACGATGGCCTCGGCTGTTGCCACGCCGCTTGAAAACCAATTCTCGATGATCGCTGGCCTGGAATCCATGACCTCGATCAACTCGCTAGGCTCCACCCAGGTCACGCTCGAATTCGATCTCAGCCGCAATCTCGACGGTGCGGCAGTGGACGTCCAGGCTGCTATCACGCAAGCGGCGCGCCTGTTGCCCCAAGGCATGCCAACGCCGCCAACCTTCACCAAAGTTAACCCTGCGGATCAGCCCATACTCTACGTGGCGCTCACCTCCAAGACTGTCCCGCTTTGGACCCTCGACGAGTACGCCGAAACGCGCATAGCGCAGCGCATGTCAATGGTGAGCGGCGTGGCGCAAGTGCAGGTGCTAGGCGCTCAGAAATACGCGGTGCACGTGCAAGTGGACCCTCATGCAATGGCCGCCAAGCAAGTGGGGATCAATGAGGTTGAGAGCTCGCTGCGGAGCTGGAACGTGAATCTGCCCATCGGCAGCATCATCGGGCCGCAACGCGCGTTCACTCTGCAAGCGAGCGGGCAGCTGATGAGCGCCGCGCAATACAGATCGCTGGTAGTGGCGTATCGCAAGGGCTCGCCGG
>JANXQZ010000509.1 GCA_025353235.1 Bryobacterales bacterium | reverse complement strand
GACAAGCTAACTTACGCCGGCAACCTTGAAAATCTCGTGAGCGTTTTGGACAACCCAAGGTACAGTTTTATCAAAGCCGACATAGCCGACGCCGCGGCGGTGAATCGAATTTTCGATGAGATCAAGCCCGATGCAGTGGTGCATTTCGCGGCCGAATCTCACGTGGATCGCAGCATCCTTTCGCCGCTGCCGGTCTTTGAGACCAACCTGCGCGGGACATTTACCCTCTTGGAAGCGGCCCGGACGCGAGGCCTTGGACGCTTTGTTCACATTTCGACCGACGAAGTTTATGGCAGCATCGACGCGCCGCATGCAGCGGATGAGAGCTATCCACTGCAGGCCAGCAGCCCATATTCAGCGGGCAAGGCTGGTTCGGATCTTCTAGCGCTCGCGTATTTCAAGACTTATAAATTGCCGGTGGTGGTCACCAGGGCGTCGAATAATTATGGGCCTTATCAGTTTCCAGAGAAGCTGATACCGCTGATGATTTCAAATGCCCTTGAGGATAAGGCTCTGCCTGTTTATGGCGACGGGATGCAGATCCGAGATTGGCTGTATGTGGAGGACCACTGTCGCGCCGTTCTGAGCCTTTTGGCAAAAGGGCGCGAGGGAGAGATTTATAACATTGGCGGAAATCGATCTTTGCCAAACCGGAAGGTGATTGACGCGATCCTGGCCGCTACGGGCAAGCCAGACAGTTTGATTTCCTATGTTGCGGACCGTCCAGGGCATGACCGCCGCTATGCGCTATCGAGCGAGAAGGTCTTGCGGGAAACCGGATGGGTGCCTCTGATGGATTTTGAGGTGGGGCTCGCGGCAACGGTCGATTGGTACCGCACTCATCGCGACTGGACTGAGCGGGTGAAGTCTGGTGAGTATCGGAACTTTTATGCCGCGAATTACGCGAACCGCTAGGATGTTAAAATTGTGTTCGACCCTCTCCGGTGCATGGATGAGAAGACGAACTGGAATCCATGTCGCGATTGGTGAGCGCCAAGCATGTCTTCACAACCAGTAACGTACATCACTCCCGAGCAGTATTTAGAAAAGGAACGGAAGGCGGGAGCCCGAAGCGAGTATTATCGCGGCGAAGTATTCCCGATGGAAGCTGCGAAATTCAATCACGAGCTTGTTGTGGCGAACATCATCGGTGCATTGATCCGCGAGGCGCCCAAGCGGAATTGCCTTACACTTGGGAGCAATTTGCGGGTGGCCGTAAGCCCCACGGGACTGTACACTTATCCGGATGTGACTGTAGTCTGCGGTGGGCCACAATTTTCCGACGATTCTCGCGAAGAAGTCATCAACCCGAAGCTGATCTTCGAGGTCTCGTCGTCCTCGACGAAAGATTACGACAGCGGCACCAAGTTTACGCAATACCGCACTCTTTCCTCCTTCGCCGAGTACATCATGGTGGCGCAAGATGCGCCCGCGATCGTACAGTGTGTGCTGCAGTCTAATCATAGCTGGCTGCTCACCGAGATCCAGGGACTGGACCAAGTGCTTAGACTAGAATCGCTCGATCTCGAAGTGCCTCTCTCCATGATCTACGAGAATGTCAAGTTCGATACCTGACGACCGCCGCTATCCCCACCGACCCCTCGTCGGAGTGGGCGCACTCATCATTGAAGACGGCCGCATCCTCCTAGTCGAGCGCGGCAAGGATCCTCTCAAGGGATATTGGTCCCTCCCAGGCGGCCTCCTTGAAATTGGCGAGAAACTAGACGACGCAATTCGGCGCGAAGTTCTCGAAGAGACCGGGCTCATCATCGAACCCTTGCACCTCCACGAAATCTTTGAGCGCATCATGCCGGACGCAAATGGCGCTCCCGAGTATCACTACGTGTTGATCGATTATCTTTGCCGCGTAACAGGAGGCGCGCTCCACGCCGCCAGCGATGCGAGCTGCGCAGCTTGGGTCCCGCAACAATCCCTGTCCGAATACCGTCTCACCGAAGGTACGCTAACAGTCATAGAGAGGGCTTTTGCAAACTTTCAGCGCTGATCTGCTTGAATTCGAGGCGCTCCGGCAGCTTGTCGGCCGGTATGTTCATAGTCCCCTGGGTGCATCGGAACTCGAAAAGCTGGAACCGCACGCCGACCGCGCGGCACTCGAATCGACCCTCGCCGACGTAGCCGAGTCTCTGGAATATCTTCGCAACGCCATGCAGCCGCGAACGGCCGCGCGCGGGGCGGCGATCCGCATCCGCTTCGATTCCATGCCCGACATCGAGAAGGCGGTGACCCTGCTGCGCATCGAAGGCGCCGGGCTTGAGGCCAGACAGATTTTCGATCTCACGTCGTTGCTCGAACAGGCCGGCGAGATTCGCTCCATCTTGAACACGGTTACG
>JANXQZ010000497.1 GCA_025353235.1 Bryobacterales bacterium | reverse complement strand
GGTCTGGATGTCATACGCCTTGTCAGCCTGGGCCTGCTGCTTCTTAATGATCTCCGAGTACTGCGCCTTCTTGATCTCCAGATCGCGCTGAGCCTCCGATTGCTTTGCCATGGAGAGGGTTTCCGCCAGCACGCGCTCCTGGTCTGCCCCAGCCTTGGCGATCGCGGATTCGCGCAGAGCATTGGCGCGGCGAATCGCCGTATCGCGTTCGGCTTCCGCGGCCGCTACGTCCGCGTCACGCTTAATGCGCGCGATATCCGGGCGTCCCATGTTGATGATGTACTCGTTCTTGTCGCGAATTTCTTTAATCGTGAACGAGATCACTTCCAACCCCATTTTGTTCATATCGTCGGCACAGGTGGCCCGCATGCGATCGCCGACCATTTCTGGCTCCTTCACGATCTGCTCCACGGAAAGCTGGCCGATGATGCCGCGCAGATGGCCTTCCATCACCAACCGAATTAGTCCTTCGCGGGCTTGGTCGGTTTTGGTCAAAAATTGCTCGGCGGCGGTCTGGATCGACTCCGGATCGGACTTCACCTTGATCTGGGCAACCGCTTCCACCGTCACCGCTACGCCTTGTTTGGTGTACAAATCCTGTTGGGGAGCCACATCGAACGACATGAGCTGAAGCGACAGTTCGCGATAGCTTTCCACCATGGGGAAGATCACGGTGCCGCGGCCCTTTACTATGCGCGTGCCCCGGAATCCGTAAACCACTAGAGCTTCGTGCGGCCCCGCCTTGCGATACAGCCTGGCCGACACTGCAATCAACAACAGGATCGTCAAAGCCATCAGGCCGGCGACCACAAAAATTTCACTTGATATATGCATTGGCATCTCCTCCTCTTAATTCACTGATTCGGACTGGTCGCGGCGATTGCCGGTAGCCGGTCCGCTTACATTTGGATCCGCATCCATGGACCAGGGAGCGGGGTCTCCATCGCTCAACTCGTCCCAAGGCCTGACATACGCGATCCCTTTTTCATAACGAACTACCACGACCTCGATATTCTTCGGGATCGGATGGTTGTTGTCGCTGCGAATCGCCGCGCAACTCCGCGCCCCGTCTCGCGGAAAGATCATCTCGCCCGTGCCTCCTTCTCGAACCGTGCTGCTCACCCGGCCCAACACGCCGATCATGTTGTAATCCGCCGGGTCAAGAGAGCGCTCGTGAGCGAGCAGGAATTTGAACAGGAACCAGAACACCAGGGCTGCCCCGCCAACACCGCTGAGCGTGGCGATTCCGAGACCCAGCAGAGCCCAGATGTTCGAGTAGCGCGTTAACAGGTAACCCGTTCCGCCGAACCAGGCCAGGAATGCGGTGATGGTGCCGAAGTTGAACCACGACCCCGGACCTCCCTTCACGCCCGCATGGCCGTGTCCGTGCCCGTGCATGTGCGGCAGATGCAAGTGGCTCGCGCCGCCCACGAAAGTCAGCAGGCTCAACAGAAAGCCGACCAGAAAACAGACAAAATAGAAAACTTCCCAAGTCATGCGATTTCCTTCCTTTGCTCGGCGGGGTTCAGGACCTGAAACAGGCGATCGATCAGGCCGGGCGTATCGATAATTAGCTGGAGCAGCACGAGACACTTGCGCGAGTCCGCGTGCCTTGCCAGTGTGACCAAGGCTTGCATGAGAGCTGGATCCGAACGAAAA
>JANXQZ010000681.1 GCA_025353235.1 Bryobacterales bacterium | reverse complement strand
CCTTCATGGAATCGTCGATCCAGTCATACTCCACCGGATCGTACTTCCAAAGATGATGATGAGAGTCGATGCGAGTGGCAGTGCTCATTCGATCTCGGATGTTATCACACTGAGTTGCGGCAATCTTGCGGGATCGGGAGGCCGTACCGCTCGCCGATCATCTTCAAATCCGCCCAGGTACCGTCGGAGATCGGAATTCCATCTCTCTTGCGTCCTGCTTCGGCTCGCCACTCCGGTTCCCCCGCTACCAGCACTTCCTCGTGCCCTTTCGCCGGAGCCGAAGACTTGATCATCGCGATCAGTTCATCCATGCGCGCGTGGAACACTTCCTCGGGCATGAAGCGCGCAACATCGACCGCCAAGAAACACTGGCTAACGCGGGTGGGCTTGCCGTGGATGCGAATCCCGCCGAGTTGCGTGCTCATCGCGCCTCCGCCTAAGACGGCGCAGAAAATTTCCGCCATCATCGCCAAACCGCTGCCTTTATAGCCGCCCAGCGGCATGAGCAAGCCATTCATCGCGGTAACAGTTTCCGTAGTGGGGACTCCTTCGGAATCCATCGCCCAACCAGCTGGGATCGTGGTCTGCTGATTGAAATTGGCTTTGAAGAGTTGCCCTGCGGCGACCGTCGTGGTCGCCATGTCAAGAAGCCACCTGCGCGGACCTGGCACCGAAACGCAGATCGGATTCGTCCCGAGTCGCGGCTCTTTGCCCTGCCACGGGGCAACCAGCGGAGACGCATTGCACATCACCAATCCAACTAGACCGGCAGCCGACATCCGTTGCGCCCAAAACGCGGCCGCCCCGAAATGGTTCGATTCGCGCGAGACCAACAGCGCGATCCCTTGCGATCTGCCTACTCGGATAGCCTCCTCGCAGCAGCGCGAAGCGACTACTTGCCCGATCGCGTTCTCCCCGTCGTATACGATGCAGCCGCCGCTCTCGCTTGCGATGCGCCCTTCTTTGTGAATGTCCATGTCGCCGTGCTCGATCTGGTCCACATAGAACGGCAGTAGTTGGATGCCGTGGGAATCGACCGCTCGCAAGTTTGAGGCGACTAAAGAATGAGCCACCAGCTGCGCCTTTTCCTCACCAACTCCAAGGGACTTCAGAATTGTTTCGGCGAACGATTGGAGAGCATCATTTTGGATTACCATGAGGGTCAATTTCTTCGCCGCTCTCGACTACAACATCCTTGATATCTTTTCCGCCTGCGAAGAATTTGGTTGCGGCTAGGCTGCTTTGTGGGGCAGCCAATCCTGGCTGCAGCCGCCTTTCAGGCGGCTCGAACCGGCTGAAAGCCGGTTGCAGTCAAGATTGCCTGCCCCACCATGCTTCTGCAAGCGCTATGCTTTGACCGGGTGAGTGGTCGCCTTCCAATTCTTCTCGTCCCAGTAAAGAACCCGGCCTTCCCGATACGATTGGACAGCCAAGTTGATCACTGTCTGAGCTTTTGCGCCCGTCTCAACATCCAAATGAGGCTTCTGCCGCGTCCTCACACAATCCAGGAAATTATCAATGTGGGCCGTCATCATATCCGTAGTCGAATCGACCGGGATCTTAATATCTTCCGTGCCGAACTTGGACGCATACTGCGGACCGCCGATCGCGGTCTTCTCGACGGTCCCGTCCTGCGACCGACGCCGGTTTACTTCGGGCTTCACCGTGATAAACTCCGTGGTCCGTTCGAACATCCCATGCTCCACCATGATGATGGTCCCTTCATGGCCGCGGATTAGCCCGGGAATGTGTTGCGAGTTGGCCATCGACGAACTGAGCACCAGCGAGTGACCCTTGGCATACTCCGCCATCAGGTGGAACGTGTCAGGCACTTCACGGCTGTCTTTGAATACATAGATGCCGCCGGATGCCATCACCTTGGTCGGGAACTGCGCCTCGCCCCAACAAATATTTAGCGGCGAAACAACGTGATAGAAGAGGTCGGTCGCGATGCCGCCCGAATAATCCCAATACTTGCGGAAGCGGAAGAAGCGGTCGGCATCGTAGGCCCGCTTTTGAGCAGGTCCGAGCCACATTTTCCAATCGATGAAGTTGTCGCCCTTGCCTTCCGGTCCTGCTTCAGGCTCGATGGTGTAATTCCATTCGCCTTCGATCGAGTTTCGGTGATACGAGCCTTGGCTCATCAGCACTTGGCCGATCATGCCGTCCGCGATCGCCTTGCGTGCCTTCCACCATTGGTCGGCCGAGGTTGTTTGCGAACCCACCTGCAGAACGCGCTTGGTCTCCCTTACGGTGTTGACCAGTTGCTTCATCTCCTCGTTGGTGTGGCACATGGGCTTTTCGAGGTAGACGTCCTTGCCCTTGTCCATCGCATCCAGCGCGATTCTGGCATGCCAGTGATCTGGCGTTGCCACGATCACCGCATCGATGTCAGGCCGCGCCAGCACTTCGCGATAATCCAGGTAACCTTTCACATTGAAGTGTTCGGCCGCCAGGCGCTTGCGCTTTTCGTACACGTCGCAAACGGCCACGATCTGGCAAGCGCCGTTATGGTCGTCCCCAAACTTCTGGAAGGCGCGGCCGACGTAGGATCCGCGTCCGCCCACTCCAATCACGCCGACATTGATCTTGTCGTTCGCGCCCACCACGCGGGTGCTCTGCATCATCTTTCCACCGCGCGCGGCTGCCAGGGCCGTATTCGCTGCGCCAAAGGTAAGGCCGGCTTTTTTGAGAAAACCGCGCCGATCGTCTTTCATCGAATCTCCATTTGCAGACATGGCAATCGCTCCTAAGCTGACGTTTTTGCTGCTCTGAGTTTACCCCTACGCGCGAACAAACGCAATTTCGCCGGGAGCGCCCGCGCCGGTCTTCCGAGCGCGCCCATTCGCCGCCAGGTGCTCCAAAATCAGGTACACCGTTTCGACCGAGTCCGGCTGGCCGATGGCCGTTGCGATGTCGCTGGCAGTTTGGCTCTTGCTGGACACCGCGCCGAGCGTCTGACTTTGCAGGTCCAGAACCGTTGTCGCCGCTTTCTTGCCCGCTTCGACGCCGGGCTGATTATATGCGTTGACATGCACCAGGCTTGCGTAGAAGCCGACGGCTCGCTCAAACAGCGCGATCAGAACGCCGATTGTTCGGGCATCCACGGTGCGTACTGTGATGGTGATAGATTGGCGATCGTTTCCAGACAGCGCCTCGCGCGTGCCCAGCAGGAAGCCATGCAGGTAATCGCCAGCCCGGACTCCTGGTTCCACTTCTTGGGCGCTGCCGCCCGACTCAAGCACGCGCACGAAAATGACGAAGAAATTGTTCACTCCATCGCGCAACTGCTGCACGAAAGCGTGCTGATCGGTGGAGCCCTTATTGCCATACACCGCGATACCCTGGTCGACCCGGTTTCCGTTCAGATCGAGACGCTTGCCGAGCGATTCCATCACGAGCTGCTGCAGGTAGCGACTGAAAAGCAATAGTCGATCCTTATAAGGGAGCACCACCATGTCCTTCTCGCCCCGTCCGTGCGTGGCTTTCAACCACGTCAACGCGAGCAGCGCAGCGGGGTTCGTGTGAGTATGATGCTGCCGCGTAACTTGGTCGCAGGCCGCGGCACCCGCTAGCAGCCCGTCGATATCGATGCCTTGCAGCGCGGCGGGCAGCAGACCCACGGCGGACAGCTCGCTGGTCCGCCCGCCGATCCAATCGAACATCGGGAAGCGTCCCAGCCATGCTTCCGAAACCGCCTGCTTGTCTAACTGGGAACCTGGGAGTGTCACGGCCACCGCGTGTTTCGCAAAATCGAGCCCCGCTGCGCCATAGGCTGCCGCTACCAGGAGCATCCCATTGCGCGTGTCGGGCGTGCCTCCGCTCTTGCTGGTTACGGTGACCAGAGTCTCTCCAAGCTTGCCCTGCAGCCGCGCTAGGACTAGAGCGATCCCGTCTGGATCCGTGTTGTCGATAAAGTGAACGGCCATGCGGTCAGTGGAGGGTTCGCCAAGGGCGCTTGACACGAACATGGGGCCAAGCGCCGAGCCGCCAATTCCGATGGACAGCACTTGCTTGAACTTTCCTTCCGAATGGATGCGGGCCGCAAAGGCTTGGATGGCTTTGAGGGTGTTTTCAATCTCGGCGGTAAGGTCGGGCGTTGGCGCGAGTTTCGGAGCGCGCAGCCAATAATGGCCCACCATGCGCTTCTCGTCCGGATTCGCGATGGCCCCTTTCTCAAGCTCGTCCATGGCCTCGTAGGCCCGCTGCATGGCTGGCTCCATCCGGTCGAGGTAACCGTCTTCAAACAGCATGCGGCTGATGTCGAGAGTGAGTTCGAGCGTTTCCGCTGCGCACAGATATTGGTTGTAACGTGTCCAGAGATCGGATGGATTCACGGCTGCTTGCTCCTAGAGGGTGCTGAAAAAGGCAGTATACCGCTTGCTAACGCGCACGGCTCAGAACGCGCCGACATGTTCTCAAGCACTACAGAGCCGTGACCGTAAGGGAGTGTGTCATGGGCCTGCGCCCCACCAAAGG
>JANXQZ010000450.1 GCA_025353235.1 Bryobacterales bacterium | reverse complement strand
TTCTTGCGCGATTGGGGGACTTCGCTAGTTGCCGGGCTCGTGATCCCGGCCACCATCGCGATCACGTTCATCGCTTTGCGTGCGCTCGGTCAGAGTTTCGACTTAATGACTCTCGGCGGGCTCGCTGCGGCGGTGGGTCTCCCTGAATCACGATAGTGCCTACGCCAACCAGGCGATTGAGCAGTGGCTTGATGTCGTAGGTCGCCATTTCCCAGAGCTGGATTTGCGAAACTGTGTCCGATGTCAGGCTATAGCCCAAGATAGGGAAGGCCGCAAATGTCAGTCGGTTGGACGTGATCTTAGCGTTGGGCGGCAAAGTGGACTGCACCCTTGCAAGCGCCGCGTTTACCATCTCGAGCGTGCGAAACATGTCGACGCCCCAAGCGAAAAACAAGTCAACTTCGGCTGAGCCCCGGCTGGTGATGGACTGAACTTTTTGGATGCCCTGCACCGAGCGAACCGTCTCTTCGATCGGCTTAGTCACTGTGACCAGCATCTGATCGATCGGCGCAACGCCGTTATCGATTCCAATTACGATGCGCGGGAAGTTGGTTTGCGGGAAGACGGATATGGGAATCGTGAATGCGAGGTATACGCCAACGGCAATCAGCGTGAGGATGACGAAGATGATGGATTTGCCATGGCGGGCGCTCCAATGCTCGGATTCGACCTCGCTCATTTCTCGCCTTTGCCCTTCTCGTCTTTCTTGTCGTCTTCGTCCTTTTCGCCCGGCTTCTTGATGTGAACTTTCGCACCGTCCTGCAAGCCGACTCCGCCCACGGTCACTACGTTCTCGCCTTCTTTTAGCCCTTTTACGATCTGCACCTTGTCGGCCTCGCGCGCTCCGATGGCCACCTTATGCTCGTGTGCAACGGAATCGGCTCCTACGACCATGACGGATGTTCCGCCGGTTTGCGAGCCCTGCAGCGCATCGGGCGGGATGATCAATGCGTCGTTAATTGTTTCGGAAAGAATCGACAAGTGAACGGTTGCACCAGGCCGCAGACGCTCGCCAGGATTCGCCGCTTCCACCCAGATCTCAACCGTCGTGCTATTGGCATCAACTGCGGGACTGACCACGGTCACCTTTCCGGGCGCCTGAATGTCAGCGTCGGTCTGCGCCATGGTGGCTGCATTTCCTACTTTGATAAAGGAGGCTTGCGCGACCGGGATATTTGCTCGCGCGATCACGCGCGAAACATCCATCACGGTCAGCACGGGCGATCCAGCGCTGGCGATCTCGCCGGGGTACAGGGGCCGGTCGGTAATCACGCCATTGATGGGGCTGTGAATAGCGGAGTACGAAAGCTGGGCGGACGCCGCATCCAATTTTCCCTTGGCCGATTGGAGTTGGCCTGCGGCACCTTTGACCTCCTCATGCCGACCGACTGTCTGCAAAGACTCCAGGTGCTTTTGGGCCGTCTCGTACGTGCTCTTGGCTTGCGCGTATGAGACTGCGGCTTCGTCGACAAGACGCCGCGCCAGTGCGCCCTCGCTTAATAACTGCTGTCGGCTTTGCAGCACTTTCTGCGTTGCATCCATCGATTGCTTCGCAGCGTTGGCGTCCTGCTGCGACTTCACGAGCTCGTCCGGCACCGTCGCCGACGACGTGTTCCGATAGGCGGCGGAAGCTTGGTCGTAAGTGCCCCTGGCGTCCGTCACCGCTGCGGCCAGATCCCGGCTTTCGAGCTCCGCGACCAGCTGACCCGCTTTCACATGGTCGCCTCGATTCACGTAAAATTTCCGGACGGGAGCGCTGATCTTGGGCATGATGCTGGCCTGATCCCTGGGGTGAAGAATGCCTTCGGCCGTGATGAGGCGTCGGATAGAATCGCGACGGGTCGCAGTTGCCTCCACCGGGATCACGGGTTCCGCTTCTTTCGGAGTTTCTTTTTTGCAGGCAGCAAGCCCAATCAGCAGAGGCAAAATGGAGACGAGTTTATGAAGACTGGACATGGATCAGAGAGTTCCCGTGATTGTCTGTAAAGCCGCCAGGGCCACACGATAACGAGCCAAGCCGTCATCATAAGCGTTGCGCGCCAAGGCCAGCGTGCTCTGAGCGTCCACCACTTCGAGCGCGGTCGCTTCTCCGGCCTGATATCGAAGCACAGTCAGGCGCAGGCTCTCGCTGGAAAGTTCGGCGGACGAACGGAGCGATTCTAGCTGAGCGCGCGAGGTTTGCGCTTCGAGGTAGAAGGAGTTCAGGTTAGCCTGCAGTTGCCGCTGGGCGAATTGCAGGTCCACTTGAGCCTGCCGCTGCGTCAGTTCGGCTTGTCGCACCTTGCTCTGCGTCGCGCCCCAATTCCAAACCGGAACCGTGACGGTTCCCTGAACAACCGAACCCAGATTCTTGCGATCTCCAGGGCCATGAATGCCAAACACGTTGGCATCGATGCCATAGAAATAATCGATCATCAGCGACGGGTAGTAGGCCCCGCGCGCGGCCGCGATTCCGAACTGAGACTGCTGCAGAGTGGCCTGAGCGGCCCGCAGATCCGGGCTATGGGCGAGCGCAGCGGCCTGCAACTCATTGAATGGAGCGAGCGCGGTGTCATTCTTCAGATCGTCGGCGAGTGTAAATTCTTGCCCTAAATCCGAAAATAAGAGCACGCCCACACCAGCCTTCGCCCGATCGATTGCGAGTTGGGCTTCGCTTAAGTCGCGCTCGCGCTGCTGGGCCTGAAGCTGAGCTTTGATCACATCGGCATGAGCCGCTTCACCTCCACGCTCCTGCTTTTGAGAGATGTCTAAAAAGCGCCGGGCTTCGTCGAGACTGCTCTTGGCATTTGCCAGATGACGCTGCGCGGTAATGAGGCCGTAATACGCTTGCACCACGGTAGCGACAATGCCGCGAGCCGCAACCTCTTGCCTGGCGCGCGCGGTCACTTCGGCAGCCAGCGCCCTGCGATATTCAGCTCGCCTGGTTAACGAAAACAGCTCCTCATGGACAACGGCTTGCTCGTTATAAACGTGCACGCCATCGTTGGCTACAAAGACGCCCGAAGGTGTACCGTTCCCCTGCGTGTAGATCATCTGATTTAGCACGTTCACCGTCGGGTAAAAAGCGGCTTTCGCCTGGACTCGATCCTCGCGGGCTAACTGTACGGCCAGCCCTGAGGCGAGGAACTGCTGACTGTAGTCGCGCGCGCGCAGAAGAGCCCCGGTCAGGTCAAGGGAGATGGGTCCAGCCGGGTTTGGCTGATTGGGTTGCTGCGACTGGGCGGTCCCGGAGGCACGGCACCACAGCATCACAATCGCGATTGTAATCGTTCTAAGCATCGGTCGTTTGGTAAGGCTCTGCGCGGGCGCGTAAGTTCCATAGATACGATAACATTCACGCCTGAAGAGAATCTGAAAGCGTTTGAAACGCTGGGACCGCCCAAGTCACTAGCAAGGCAGACCAGTCAAAGAGAGATTGACGGAAGACGTGGTCAGAGGAGATTGACATGACACTTAATATCGGGAGCAGCGCGACCATCAGCGACAAAATCTGGCCGCTGCTGGCGGGCATTCGCGCGCTGGTCGTTTTAGACGGGCGCCCCCACTCCGGACACTACGCGACCTTCGGCCCCGGCGACCCCAGCACGGACCCAACCAGCGGCGACGACTATTTCGGCCTGAGCGAATTTATTCGCACGCTCACCAGCACTGCCCCGAATCTGACCCGCATTTTCGTCACCAAGGCGCACCGCGACACCGATATCCGCGGTGCTGCGGATGTGGAACACTTCCGCTTCGATCAACACAACCTTTCCAACTACGACGAGATCTTTCTGTTCGGCGTTGCCGGCCCGGGCGAGACGGACGCCCCGATGAGCGACGCGGAACTGGCAGCCCTCGCGACCTTTATGGACGGCGGTGGCGGAGTATTTGCAACCGGCGACCACGAGGATCTCGGCGTGGTTCTGAACGGCCGCGTGCCGCGCGTCCGCTCGATGCGCAAGTGGTATTATCCGTCGCCGGGTCCTTTGGGCGAGCCAGTCGCGCCGACTGCGATCGGCACGGAGCGCATCGAAACAACGCAGCCAGGGCACAGCGAAGGTTTTGTCCATTTCGACGATCAATCCGACGACATCCCCCAACCGCTGACCCTCAAAATATATTCACAGCGTCGCAATATCTTTACCGACCTGGAATATCCCCATCCGCTGCTGTGCGGCCCGCGCGGGCAGATCAAGGTGGCGCCCGATCACATGCACGAAGGGGAAGTGATCGAGCCCTGGGATACAGCTGCCACGCTTACCTTCGCGGGACACAGCTTCGTAGAATATCCGGGCGGCAGCAACAAGCCGCTTCCGGAGATTGTCGCGTGGGGGACGGTTCTCGCCGAAACCGATACGTCCACCGAGGGAGCGCACACGGGCGATCCAGGACACATCGCGCGCGCTCGCCGATTCGGCGTGGTGGGTGCTTACGACGGCCATAGGGCGGGGGTGGGACGCGTAGCCGTCGATTCTACGTGGCACCACTTTTTCGACATCAACCTGATCGGCGATCCGGTGGCACCGTTTCCAAAGACGCAAGGCTTCAACGCGTCGGCAGCGGGGGTGCAGGCACTCGACGATATTCGCGCGTACTATCGCAATCTGGCCACTTGGTTGGCGCGTCCCGATGCGTTGATTCGGGTGTTTGCAGGAGCTGCATGGTACGCCCTCCGCACGCAGCCCCTCTCGATGATCCTGAGCCCACGGAGAACGTATTCCCACACGGATCTCATGAGCATAGGGGCGCTCGCTCT
>JANXQZ010000407.1 GCA_025353235.1 Bryobacterales bacterium | reverse complement strand
AGAGTCTTAACGGGTAGAGAAGCCTCAAGCCGCTGGAGAGCTAGTTCGGTCCCCTCCTGCACGAGTTCGACTCGGCCGGATAGTGAGTTTGACTTGCCTTTGACTTCTATTCCCGGCATGTTGGTGATGGCGTCGAATGTGGCCGAACCTGATTCAACTTCGACCAAGGCTTTAGGTACTCCCTCTGCAAGACAGACGATGGCGAGTAGGGATATTAAGCTAGCAAAGTGTGTCATTATAATTTACTCTCTTTAAAACGCTCCCTGACGGTCACGGCTCGGTTAAATGTGCCGCGCGAGTCAGGGAGCGGTGCTATTAACTGGTGGTGCGGACCGCCGCCGCCGGGCCCTCCAAAGCCGCCGCGTCCGCCGAAGCCGCCCCGCGAGTTAAGGATGGTCTGCTGGGCGGGAGTAAGAGTTGCGTAGAATGCCGCATCGGCTTTATTCTGAATGGCCGTTATCTGGCCGGTGAGCGAGCCGATGTTCGCCGAGATGGAATCAATCGCTGACGGGTTACTCTCTACTGCGGTTTGCAGCGAAGTCCAGTCAGTATTCAGCGTAGTCTCGAGTGGAGTCACCGCGTTAAGGGCATTGGTGAAAATGGTGGTCGCCTGAGCAGCCTGAGCAGTAGTCAGCGTAAGCAACTGCGTGAGTCTGGCTACCTGATTAGCTATCATCGTGGCCGGGTCAGGACCAGTGGACGATGTTATCACTCCAAATGGTCTTTGGGCCAGCATGCAAGCGGCCAGCAGGACTCCAACTGTTAGAACTCTAGTCTGTATTTTCAAGTGTTGTTCTCCTTTAACCAAGTCTTGCGACTCGATATATACCAAGGACGGTTCGCAAAATATTGGGATTCGTTAACTTTGTAAAGAGTGAAAGCAGCTGCGATCCACTAAGATGAACCTATGGAGATGGCTCGTCAGCGCACTTGGCTCTCGTGGTCCGTGGTCGGAGTGTTGGCGGTCTTATGCGGCTTTCTCGCTTTTCTCCAGAACACTTGGATCGATGAGCTTAGCCGAGCTGAGCGGGAGCGCCTTCAGCAGGAGTTGCAATCCGAGCTGAATCACTTGAGCGACGATTTCAACAACGCGATCACGAGCGCATGTTCCGGGCTGCTGCCGCCGCCTTCCCAAATCGATCAGCTTGGAAGAGAACGGGCCTACGCCCTGCAGTACTCACAATGGAAGGAATCGCATGATCGAGTGTTCAGCAAAATCGCTCTAGCTGTGCCGCAAGATGGGTCTCTGCTCTTGTTTAACCTGAATCTAGACACCGATCATTTTCAACTCCAGAATTGGCCGCCTGGGTGGGGTGGCATGCATGATCGGCTTTTAGCACGGGCCAGGGGTGCTATGTTCGGTCCGGGACCGGATTGGTCCAGAGATCCCACGCTGATCGATATGCCTCGTTTTAGCGGGCAGGGCGGGCCCGATCGAGGGGGAGAGCAAGAGTGGCTGCTAGCTGATCTAAATCTTGAGTACGTTCGCTCCGCCATGCTGCCTGCGCTGCTTCGCCAGCATTTAGGCGGGCGCGGTAAACCCGATTACCAGGCAGAGGTTATAGCGAGCGCCGATCCCGCAAACGTAATTTTTCAGTCTGGATCAAAGACGGATTCTGGAATCATTCGAAGCCCCGATGCTTCGGTAGGCTTATTCGACCTTAACTATGCCGCTATCTGGCGTCATACAGGCGACCAGCCGGCTCGCCGCCCTCCGCCGCCTCATGGGCAAGGCCGCTGGCGCTTACTGATCTGGCATCCGGCTGGATCGCTCGACGCGATTGTGTCCCGAGCCCGTTGGCAGAATCTGGGCGTGTCCGCAGGCATCCTGCTTCTTATACTTGCCTCGATTGTGACTTTGGTAAGTCTCTCGCGCCGGGCGCAACGCTTGGCTGAGCAGCAGATGAATTTCGTCGCTGGCGTGTCGCATGAGTTGCGCACTCCCTTAACGGTGATCCGCACGGCAGCATTCAATCTTCGCGGAAAATTGAATACCAAGCCGGACCAAGTGGAGCGCTACGGCGAGTTGATTCAAAGAGAGAGCGAAAAGCTGGGAGCGATTGTCGAGCAGATACTCCGGTTCGCCAGCACGAGAGCGGGGCACGTGATCCGTCAGCGCCAGCCGGTCTCCATCGAAGCGGTAATCGAGGAAGGAATCCGATCGAGTCAGGCGACATTGGGCAAATCGCATGTCGTCGTGGAAAGGAAAGTGGAGCGCGAGCTGCCGCTGGTTCTTGCAGATGACTTGGCGCTGAAACATGTGGTGCAAAATCTCGTGGACAACGCCTTTAAATATGGCACGGAAGGGAGCCACTGGATTGGCGTCTTCGCTTCCGCAGTGACGGCCGAAAATGAGTCGGTCGTGGAGATTCGCATCGCGGACCGTGGTCCGGGAATACCGGTGAACGAGCAGAGCCACATATTTGACGCCTTCTTTCGCGGCCGCCGCGCGGTTGAGGATCAGGTGCACGGAACAGGCTTAGGGTTGAATCTGGTGAAGAAGATCGTTGAGGCGCACGGGGGAACCATTCGCGTGGAGAGTGAGCCGATGAAGGGTACGGAGTTCATCGTTCGAATCCCGGTTGCGTCCCAGGAGCTGCAGGATGAGTTCGCGCATTCTACTCATTGAGGATGAACTAGGCGTAGCCTTGACCGTCACCGACCTCCTCAACATGGAGGGCTATGAAGTGGAGACGGCGAGCGACGGGGAATCGGGTCTGGCGAAGGCCGCTGGCAGCGCATTCGATCTCGTGATCCTCGACGTGATGCTGCCCAAGAAGAACGGCTTTGAGGTGTGTCGGGAACTTCGGGAGAGAGGATCTGACGCCGTGATTCTCATGCTTACCGCGAAGACGCAAGTGGAGGATCGCGTGACCGGCCTCAAGCTCGGGGCTGATGACTATCTCGCGAAGCCCTTCGATCCTGCCGAGCTGCTGGCCAGAGTGGAAGCGCTTCTGCGGCGGGTCCGAAAGGAAGCGCGGATTCCGATTCGGAGCTTTGAGTTTGCTGACATCGAGATAGATTTCGAGCGGGCGCAGGTTCGCAAGTACGGTCAGCCAGTTAGCATGGCTGGTAAAGAATTGCAGTTGCTGCGGTATCTGATTGATCGGCGAGGGACGGTGGTGCCGCGCGAAGAAATTCTCCAGAATGTTTGGGAGTACAACAGCGATGTGACTTCCCGCACGGTGGATGTGCATGTTTCCTGGCTGCGCCAGAAGTTAGAGGATAATCCGCAGAATCCGAAACACATCCACACGATTCGAGGAAAAGGATATCGATTCTCCCCATAGCTGAATTAGTGAGCTAAGGCTTCCGGGGTCCACGAAGGCGGATCGCTGGCCGGGAAGGATTCTTCCGACGCTTGGCCTACGGCATCCCGATCCCATCCTCGCACTCGAGGATTTTTCTGTTTGGTTTCTTTGGCGGTCGTATTCTCGCCGGTTTCCATTAACTGCTTCATCCGGTGCAGGTCTTCTTCAATCTGCTGCGACGGCTCCTCGCCGA
>JANXQZ010000403.1 GCA_025353235.1 Bryobacterales bacterium | reverse complement strand
ATCGAAATGCTGAGTGCAGGATTCGCATCCGCTCGCTTCGACATAGAGGACGTTCCCAATTACACGACTCGACGTGATAATAGCCTCGGCGGGTTCGTCGCTGCCAGCTGTTCTGATGCGTGGTCAGTTGCTCTGAGGTCCCGCAGCAGACGCTCGAAAGCCTTTACGTAGGAAGCGTGAGCCGTCCACTCACGGAAATCTCCAATATGGCGTGAGCGGCGTAAATGAGCGGCCCACGGCTGGGGCCCTTTCATCACGGCGTCGTCGATACGGATTGGAAACAGAACGCTGCGGGTCTCGCGGCTCTCGCGCTCAAGCGCCGCGTTCACTTCATGCTCAACCCACCGGCTCTGTACAGATTCCGCAGACAAAATAACGATGGCTTTATCGAAGAGTCGAATTGATTGGTCGATTTGTTCTTGAAAGCGATCCCCAGTCTTCAAATCTTCCTGTGCAAACCAGCACCGCACCCCTCTAGCCTGTAGATCAGCATATAATCGTTCGGCGAAATCCCTATCATTGCTGGAGTAACTAATGAAGCAGGAGTAAAACCTGATCAGCTCTTCTTCCTTAACCGTCGGAGCCCTTTCGACGGCAGCTTTCTGTTCTATGGCGACTCGTTGTGCCGACGGGGATGCCGGGTGCAGCACTGCATCCAGCGGCACGTTAAGGTATCTATTGCGCAGCCGATCCATGGCTTCCATAAAATATTCCGCAGGGGCGCTCAGTGCGTTGTAGCGCTTGAGAGCCGCCAGCCTACCTGTAAGCTGGCTGGCTACTGTAGGAGTGCCAAAGTCGAAGCCTTCCAGCATCAGAGGCACCATGTTGCACCGGGCGTCCAGTGCAGCTTCGATCTCGCGGCGAAGCCAGTCCGCTGGTTCGCCGCACCGCTCAAGCGTGGACGGGAAGCAGTAAGACAAGAAAATGCGCCCGCGCTGCTATGTTTCCGAGTATGACGCGCTCGAAGTCGCCACTTGCGATGCCGGTGTAATCAAAGAACACGTCATAGCCATGGTGGGTCAGATGCTGATAAATGGCGAGCGCCCATGGAACATTGGTGCGCCGATAACTAATGAATACTGTCTTTTCGATTCGTTCCATGCAAATTGACCATACCAAGAGACTTCGCGCTTAGACTGGTTTCGGCTCTTCCGTTCCCTTTATTGCTAGAACGATAAAGTATGTTGCCGTCTGCCAACCCTGGAAAACCTTCTCGGGTTCGCGCCAAGGCCCCGATATCCTTCGCTGGCTCACGTGCTTCGGGGCTAGCTAGTGCGTATGGTCTTCGTCGTTGAAAGCATGCCTCTCCGGAAGTGTGCGCTCATGCAGAATGCGGGAAACCAGAATACCGTTGGGCTCACGCCGGAAGAAAATAAAATGCCTGCCTTGCTCCCTGCGATAAAGACCGGGACGCATGTCCTCGCAGGAACGGCCTAACGCGGGATTGTCGGCAAGCTGCCGGCAGCAGGCTTCCAACGCATCGATGTAGCGGACGGTCTGGGCCTCGCCCCATGTGCGCACCGTATAGATGCCGATGCTCAGCAAATCGGCCTCGGCAAGACGCGATAGACGAAACGCGTCCACGGGCTAGCGTTGCGCAGGAAGATTAAGCGCTTCACGGACACGCGCAAAGACATTCCCCTCGGCAATGCCGCTGGCATCGCCCTCGTCAATGGCCGCTCGCAGCCCGTCGAGCTTTGCCGCGTACTCCTGCTCCTTGCGCTCCAGCGTGCGCAGTGCTGCGCGCACTACTTCGCTGGCGTTCTCGTAGCGACCGCTCTCCACCTTGGCGAGGACGAAGCGGTCAAGCTCCTCGGTTAAGTTCACATTTCGGGTTGGCATGGGCGGCGCTCCTTTGCTAAAGAGGATATTTCGGCTCATCGTAGCATGATTAGCAAAGATTGCCCATTTTGGGATGTGTCTGTCAAGCCAAGTAGAAAGGTCCACAGGGTGCAGGACGTAGCCGAAAAGCTCGTCCCGTTGAGCAGGAAAGAATCGAAAGGCGCTGTCGGTGACCCATTCAAGCGGCATCCTGGCGCCCATCCATTCGACCTCCGCTTCCCACATGCTGTTCTTAATCGTTTTCCACGAGAGCTTATATCCGGCCTCGATCAGCGCCTTCGAATCGGCTTCAGCGGGGCTTTCAAGCCGTTGCTGCGGCCTTCTCGGTTCAACGCGACACTGCCTGCTATGTAGCTGTCAAGGCTGCGCTCCGCCGCAAGCACGCGCAGCACTTGGATTGAAGTTTAGTGAGGGGCACGGCAGAGGCTTTCAATCTGTTCAGCCAAGCGACGTCCATCCATACCGCCGTGCGTTCGCAGCGCTCGCGTAATCGCCAACGCGTCGGCAGGCGTAGGGTTTTCAAGGGCTCGCATGTTCCAAAGCGCCTGTGTCCCATACTCCGAAAACGCGCGACGGTACAGGTCCACGAAATATTCCGGTTTGGGCGTTTCATCCATTCATTGGCATCCCGTTTTTACCATCCTGAAACTTGCGTTTTGTGGAGCGTTAGTGGCTTAGTTAGAGGTCCGTTCGCCCTCTGCCGCTTGTCGTAGCGCT
>JANXQZ010000361.1 GCA_025353235.1 Bryobacterales bacterium | reverse complement strand
TGGCCGATTGTGCCGCTTGCTTCAGTTCTCTATTGGCTTCGTCCAATAGGTTCTTGGCTTTCTGGGCGTGTCCTTGCATGTCCCACTCGTTGGCTTGCTGTGCGGCGGACACTCGTTCGAAAGCTTGCTGGGTGAGGCGTTGCGCGGCGGCAATGTTGGGATGACGTGCGCCGGAAACGTTTCGGATTGGTTTTTGGGCGGCGGCTGCGCCAATGAGGAGGAGAGAGGCGAGAACGGCGGAAGGAAGTCGGAGTTTGATCATGGGGAATATTTTACATTTTCGTGGCCTCTGGCACAAGGCGTTGACATCGGGAGATTCTTTATTGACAGCACTTAGCAATCGAGTATACAATCCTCCTAACTAGCGCTGTGAATAGAGGAGTCTCCGTTGTTCACATTATCCCGCCGCCGCTCGTTCTCGCAGCGTTGGCTCTGAATGTCGGAGCTTGATTAAGTTTTAGTCCGGCTAACCAAGCCGTCCGCGGTTCTCAAAACGTACTCAACCAACGTACCGTTGAGTTAACGCGCGCCACCCCTGCTTGTAGCCGAGCCCAAAAATGCAGGAGGTGAATCGATCCAAGTGAGATCTATAGGAGACCAAGATGAACAAGTCCACTCAGCGTAGACTGCTGACACTTTGTATTTTTCTCGCCGCTTGCACCTTTTCTGCCTCCGCCCAGGAAGCTACCATCGTTGGAACCATCACGGATGCCTCCACGGCCGCAGTTCCCAACGTGGCAATCACCATCACCAATACTCAAACAGGCCAGGTTCGTCACGTTAAGACATCCGAGGCCGGTCAATTCGTCGCTCCCGATCTGCAAATCGGACGCTACACGCTGCGCGCCGAAGCGCCCGGTTTTAAGGTTTCCGAACAAAAAGACATCAGCATCAGCGTCGGCGATCGCACCCGTGTCGACCTGAGGCTCGAGGTCGGCAGCACGACGGAGAGCGTCAACGTCGAGGCCAAAGTCGTCGCGATTCAATCGGAGTCCGGCGAAGTCAGCGATGTCATCACCGGCCAGCAAGTTTCCCAGCTTGCCACCAACGGACGCAGCGTGTATTCGCTTGCTACCCTCACAGCCGGAGCTTCGAGCAACATGTCGGACTTCCAGACCCCTACACCGGTTGGCGGGGATGCGAGCGTAAGCTTCAACGGTCTTCGGCAGAACCACAACATCTGGCTCATCGACGGCGGCGAAAATGACGATCGAGGCGGCGCAGGCGGTATCAGCATTCAACCATCCATCGACGCCATCGCTGAGTTCCGCGTCCTGTCCTCGAACTACAGCGCTGAATATGGCCTCGCCTCGGGTGCCACGATGACCATGGTGTTCAAGTCCGGAGAGAAAGATTTTCACGGTGGCGCGTGGGAATTCTTGCGGAACGACGCCCTGGATGCCGGCAACTATTTCACCAACGCCGCCGGTGCGAAAGCTCCCGAACTCCGCTTCAACACGTATGGATTCAACATCGGGGGCCCGGTGCTGATTCCAAAGTTATATAACAAGGGCCGCGACAAGACTTTCTTCTTTTACAACATGGAGTGGCGCAAACTTGTTAACGGCGGCTTGGTGAACCAGACCGTACCACTGCCCAGCACCTATGGCGGCCAGTTCAATTCCACCATCAACGTGCCCACCTCTGCCACGCTTTCCGCTGGTCAGCTCGCTCGGTTTACCGGCCTCGGCCTAGTGCCCGGCCAGCCTTTCCCCAGCAACCGGATCCCATCGTCATTGCTTGATCCCAACGCACAGGCGCTGCTCAAGGCGGGAATCTTTCCTTCACCGAACAATGGTTCACAGTTCGTTGGCGGAAACAAGCTTCCCACCAATGTTCGCGAGGAGATGTTCCGCATCGATCATCACTTCTCTGACAAATTCTGGATTTTCGGCCATTGGGTTTCCGAACAGATCAGCCAGAGCTTTGGCACGTCGCAATGGACGGGCGACAACGTCCCCACGGTAGGCGACGTATTTGGCAATCCTTCGTTCAGCGGCGTAGTTCACGCTACGTACTCCATCAGCCCCACACTGCTCAACGAAACCGCTTTCAATTACAATGGCAACCGCATCAGCATCCTTCCGAACGGCGTAATCGCGCGCCCCAGCGGTTTCAACGTTCCCGAGCTATTCGCGGGCAACAATCTGACCCGCATTCCCAGTATCAATCTCGCAGGGTCCACCGGCACGAATTACGACATTGGCAGTTGGCCCTGGAACAACAAAGCGGACGACTATCAACTGCGAGACGACGTTTCTTGGACCAAGGGCAGCCATCAGCTCAAGTTGGGCGCGAGCTGGGCAATCTACAAAAAGATTCAGGACCTGTTCGGCAATACTCAGGGCGCCTTCAACTTCAACGGCAACTACACCGGAAACGACTTCGCCGATTTCCTGTTGGGCTACGGCAACTCTTACTCCGAACTCGCCGTTCAAGATAACGGTCATTGGAACAACGTGTCGTACGCGGCCTACGCGCAGGACAACTGGAAGGTCAACTCTCGGCTCACTCTGAACCTCGGTCTTCGCTGGGATGGAGTGCCTCACACCTACGAGGCAAACGGCCGCATGTCGAATTTCTACCCGAACCTGTACGATCCGGCCAAAGCGGCGGTCCTTCTGTCGCCGAACGCAATCAGCCCCAATAGTCCTGGACTGGGCGTCAGCCCGAATCCGATTCTTGCGGGCGTTCAATTCTATCTGAATGGCATTGGAATCGATGGCAAGAACGGCATCCCCAAGGGATTGGTCAATAACCATTGGGCCGCTTTCGCTCCCCGTCTCGGCTTCGCCTACGACCTTACCGGTCAAGGGAAAACCGTTCTTCGCGGCGGCTTCGGAATCATGTACGAACGCATTCAAGGGAATGACGTGTACAACGCCGGCCCCAACCAGCCGTTCAGCACCAACGTTACTTTCAACAGCGTTTCCCTATCGAACCCGAACACCAGCATTGCTACCGGTCAAACGCTGACCGCGCCCATTACGGTGGGCAGCATCACCGGAATATCCCAGACCGATTACAAACTGCCGGCGAGCTATCAATACAGCTTTGGCGTTCAGCATGAAATCAGGCCCGGGTCAGTGGTTTCGATATCCTACGTCGGCAACACGAACCGCCATCAAAGCGACGCCCGCGATATCAACATACCGAACCCCGGCGCTTTGGCTGGACTCATCGCCAACAACGCGAACTACAATCAACTGCTGCCTTATCAGGGCTACCACTCCATCGTGCTGTATGAAAACGCCGAGAATTCTCACTACAATTCGCTGCAGGTTAACTTGCACTCGCGGGTAGGGAAGGATCTTACTCTGCAATTCGCTTACACCCTTTCGCGCTCGATTGACCCTTCCACGTCCTTTGGCGGCGATCTGTATACCCTATCTAACCCGTACAGCCGCGCTTATGACAACGGGCCTAGCCAAGCGGATCGAACTCACATTGCGCTGGTCAATTTCATCTACGCAATTCCGGCCTTCCGCAGCAACACCAACCGGCTCACGAAATCCGTCTTGGGCGGATGGGAAGTATCGGGAATCGGAGTGATGGAAACGGGCCTGCCGCTCAACATTACTCTTGGAGGATCGCAGGGCAGCAACGGCTTGGCGAACGCAACCAACCGCCCGAATCTGGGTGGCAGCATTAACTATCCAAACACCGTCACCTCCTGGTTCAACAAGTCTGCCTTCTCTACTCCTGCTTTAGGCCAGTTTGGCAACCTTACCAAGGGTGCCGTAAGGGGTCCGGGCCGGGATAATTGGAACGTTTCGCTCTTTAAGAACTTCGCGCTCACTGAGCGGGGCGCTGCAGTTGAGTTCCGCGTGGAGTCGTTCAACACGTTCAACCATACGCAGTTTCACGATGTCAGCACTAGCTTCTCGTCTAGCAACTTCGGCCAAGTCACGTCGACTTGGGATCCCCGAGTCTTCCAACTCGGTATCAAGTTGAAGTTCTAACGAACCGCATTGACCGGGGGGCTGCTACTTGGCAGCCTCCTGTCGAATTTTGATCAAGGGCTTTTCGGCCTTCTGCTGGTGTAACTTCTGCACGACCGCAAATTCCTTTTCGGCTTCCG
>JANXQZ010000347.1 GCA_025353235.1 Bryobacterales bacterium | reverse complement strand
GCGCTGCTGATCGCGGCATTGGCGACAGGAACTACGTCGGCATTTCCGGCGGCGCTGGAGGATCGGCTGCATCAACCCTATCGAGCCAAGCTGGTGCCAGGGCTGGATGAGATTGTGAAGGTGCGCGCGCCTGGGCTGCTGGGATGCGCTTTGAGCGGGGCGGGTCCGTCGGTTCTGGTTTTTTATGAGAAAGGGTATGGGCCGGTGTGCGATCTAATCCGGCAGATTTTTGCCATTCGCGGACATCAATCGGAAGTGCTGTGGCCGGATATTGCGGAATGGGGGTATCAGCTTCGCGAGTAGTCCGCTCAGTGTTATCATCGACCGGAAGTCTGTGGTGTTTAGGGGGCTTATGGTGACCCGCATTCGAGCAGTCGTTGTTCTCGGCGTCGCAATGCTTATGGTCGCGGCAGACGGACAGGTGAAGTTTCGTGGGGCGATCAATGCAGTCCAGATATCCGGTCGAATTGTGGACCCAACTGGTTCCCCTGTTCCAGATCAAACCGTGACCTTCAGGAACCGGAATGAGAACGGGGGCCTAAGTGACAGCGACCTGGAGACGGACAAGAAGGGAAGGTTTGCCTTTGCCGCGAAAAGTGGTGTTGTATACCAAGCCAGGCTGACCGTTGCAAAAAATCCACCCACTTTCAGGGGAATAGGGACACTTGAGGTAGTCTACGGGCGAGACGTGGCAATGGGAGACATCGTCTTGCAATTCTCACCCGAACATGAACCCATCGTCCACCTTGCTGGCCCTATTCGGATAACACAGCCAATGCCAGGGCCATACTCAGTCGCCAGTTCAGTGCGAACCGGGAACGGATCAACTATTGCCGCGCTCTATATTGCTTGTGCTGGTGTTCGGAATCAATTTTGTGAGTTCAGCACGATGCATGTCATCAATGGGGATTTGCAGGAGGTACAACCGCCAGCGGACAAAGAACAAGTGGGCACGAGTTCGCCGTTGATCTCTGAAGACAAACGAGCGGGTGGGTGGCTCGTTGATTATTCGAATTGCTGCACCTCTTATCCGCTTTCCCGGAAACTCATGGTTTACAGACCGGGTAAACCTTTGCGGGTATTTAACGGGGATGGCAGAGCACTTTTCGCTTGGCGTTTTGTAGCCGGAGGGCGGCAGGTTGCGTTTTATCAGGATTTCCCCCATTTCATTTCGGCACAACACTACGAATTGCGAGATGTTGAGACCGGTCGTTTGATGGACAAGTGGGATGGCGAGCTTACCTCAAAAAGCCCTCCATGGGTAAGAACGCTCGAAGGTAAGCCGGGTTTCTGATAATCAGAGTTGGTTACATTGCCTAGGCGCGTTTTCGATCGGAAAAGGCGCGTGTGCGATACACGATAGCGCCCGACACAATCATCACGAGCGCGACAATCGAGACGCGCGGATTAAACGTGAACCCGAAAATCGTCATCCAGAAGCCGATCAGAATAAAGAAAACCGGCAACAGCGGGTACGCGAAACTCACCGCGCGGATCTTGCGCCAGCCGGGCCGCTTGCGGAACACGAACAGCGACGCGACCGACATCACCGCAAAGAAATTCAGAGCAAACCCGATGAAGAACGCCAGATTGATGAACGGCGTCATGGTCATCAAAATAGTGCAGATCCCTTGAGCCACGATGGCGATCACCGGCGTGTGGAAGCGCGGGTGGACCTTGGCGGCAGCCGCGAAAAACGCGCCATTTTGCGCCATCGCGAAGTAGACGCGTGGACCGATGGTCACCATAGCATTCACCGTGGCAAGTAACGATAGCGCCATGGCCGCCCAGAAAACTCCCGCTATTTCCGGCCCGAAGAGATACTGTGCAGCGAGCGCGCCAACAGCCGGCTCGCCCTTCAGCTTTTCCATCGGCACGGCATATACAAACAGTAAATTCAAAGCTAGAAAGAGAGCCGTAACCAACGCAGTTCCCACCGCCAGTGATAACGGCAACGTCCTGGCTGGCTGCTTCAATTCCTCCGCGACATAGGTAGCTGCGTTCCAGCCGCTATAAGCGAGATAGATAAAGAAGAGACTCACGAAGAATTGATAGAAGATAGGCGTGTGACTGACGCGGACCGCCGGTACGGAAAAATGCTCCCAACTGCCGTGTCCAAAGGAAAAGCCGGCGATCACAAACATCAGGATCACAAAGACTTTCGTGCCTGTTAAAACATTCTGAAGCTGCGCCGTCAAGCGGACTCCGAGGCAATTGATGATCGTGAACACGGCCACGATGATGCTCGCCGTGATTTGAGCGCCCCCGAAGTGAAACACCCAGTCGCCGGATCCGAAGATTGCAGTCGAGTTGGCCTGTTTCAGGGCGGGGAAGAAGAAGCCGAGATAGTCGGAGAGGGCCAAGGCTGCCAACGCAATGGGCGCAGAAAAGCCCGCGAAAAACGACACCCAACCCGTCATGAAGCCCCAGGTAGGGCCGTACGCTTCCGTGAGATAGACATACTCGCCGCCAGAACTGGGGAAATTGATTCCCAGTTCCGAATAGCAGAACGCTCCCGCGAGCGCACAGACCGCGCCCACGCCCCAGATCAGAAACAGCAACTTGGCAGAGCCGAGGTCGCCTGCCAGGAAGCCGGACATGGTGAAGATGCCGGTGCCCACCATATTGGATACGACGAGCGCGGTGGCGCTCACGAAGCCGAGTTGGCGGAGCAAGCTGGGGGTGCGCGGGTTCAAAGGGTCACCCAGCGCCGATGCTGCTTCTCAGCAGCGAGGAACCGCCGTCGCACAAATAGACGGCACCTGTGATGTAAGTAGCGGCGTCCGAGCACAGGAACAGCGCCAGGTCAGCCAATTCGTCCTTCGTGCCGTATCGGCGGAGCGGGACCGAGGCGATCGCCCTGCGCCTGGCTTCCTCGGTGGGCGCGAGCCGGCGCATGCCTTCGGTATCGTCAGTCGGGCCTGGCGTGATGCAGTTTGCGCGTATGCCCTCCGGTCCCCATTCGATGGCGAGCGTCTTCGTGAGCAGTTCGACTCCAGCCTTGCCAGCGCAAACGTGCGCTTGGTAGGCGATGGGCTGTGTTGCGTGATTTGCCGAAATACTGAGGATGGATGCGCCCGGCTTCTTGAGATGCTCGTAAGCGGCACGGCACGTGTTGAAGGTGCCATTCAGATCGATATCAATGACAGCTTTGAAGCCGTTCGCCGACATGCCCACTACGGGAGCGGGAAAGTTGCCGGCAGCCGCGCACACCAGAATATCAATCTCGCCGAATACATCGCGAGTGCGCTTGAGGGCGGCCTCGATGGCGCCGTAATCCCGCACATCGAGCGCTGCGGTCGCAGCCGCGCCTCCTGTGGCATGAATCGCTGCAGCCGCCGCATCCAGTTTGTCCTGCTTGCGCCCGGCGAGCATCACCTTGGCGCCGTGGGTTGCGAAACGTTCTGCCATGCGCTGTCCGATCCCGCTGCCGCCCCCGGTAATAAAGGCGACCTTGCCTGCAAGGAGGCGGTCCCGAAAGATGCTCGACATGAAGGTCAAGAATAGCATGGGGTGTCAGATGAAACGATTCAGGCTGGCGCGGCACTCTTGATTCAGAAAGGCTGCGATAAAGCCTTTTCTTTGGGAGGATCGTCATGCGCACCTACTTTCTTTTAGCGGCCATGCTGCTGTCGTGCTTGCCTATTTACGCCGTGGATGGATTCAATATGCCCGGCTCGGATTATGCCAACTTCAACGCCGAATCCCCATTCGTGTGCAGGAACACGTGCGGAGGCGATTCCAACTGCCAGGGTTGGACGTGGGTCAAGCCTGGCATCCAAGGACCGAGCGGCCATTGCTGGCTCAAGTTCAGGCTGCCAACTCTAGTGAAGGACAGTTGCTGCAACTCTGGCTCGCGTGAGAACATCTCAGCGCGCGACCTGAAAGCTGAGGATCACACTAATCGCCCAGGATTGGACTACAGCAACTTTGACGTTGCTTCGTGGTCGGAGTGCGAGATCGCTTGCACCAGGGATGATAACTGCGCGGCTTGGAGCTACGCCCGGCCTGGCGTTCAGGGACCCAAGGGGCGGTGCTGGTTGAAGCGTCAGGTTCCGCATCCGCTGAATGATGCGGGCATAATTTCCGGAGTGAAGTTTCGTCCGCGATCCAGCACGTATTGAGAGGCCTTAGGCAGGAATCGCCTATTACGCTGTGGTGTATACTAAAACTGTCGAAAGAACACAGTGGGCGAAAGCCCACTTTTTTATTGCTCAAATGCCCGATATTCTCAAAGACATTCTTCACGCCAAAGTTACGGAGATCGCCCAGCGAGTTGGCGATCCTGCCGGGATTGAGATCGTGGACGTGCAAGTTCTAGGCGGAGGCAAAGCCCGGCTGGTGCGTATCTACATCGACAAACCGGAGGGCGTCACCCATTCGGATTGCCAGTTGATCTCGAACGAGGCAGGGGCGATCTTGGACGCTGAAGATATCGTGCCCGACGCGAGCTATACGCTCGAAGTCAGCTCGCCAGGCGTAGAGCGTAAACTATCCACCCCGAGAGATTTCGAGCGATTCACCGGCAAAAAAGCAAAGATCGTGCTACGGGAGCCGATCGCAAGCCAGCTTCATTGGGAAGGCACTCTGGCCGGGTGTACGGACGGAATGATCGCACTCGATCCCGCCGCCGGAGAGCGCGTTGAAATCCCTTTGGCGCATGTGCAAAAAGCTAACTTGAAGTTCGAGTGGTAAAACCCAGGGCGCAGCAAAAAGAGGAAACAGTGGGAACGATCTATCAGTCCATCGAGATCTTGAGCAAGGAGAAGGGCATCGATCCGCAAATCGTCGTAGATGCAGTGAAAGACGCCATGCTGGTGGCTGCTCGCAAGCACTTCAAAACCACCGAGGATCTGGTTGCGGACTTTAACCAAAAGACCGGCGCTCTCGAGATTTTTGGAATCAAGAAGGTGGTGGAAACCGTTCAGGATCCAGCGAAAGAAATTTCGCTGAACGACGCACGGCGAACCGATCCCGCCGCAGAGATCGACTCTGAAGT
>JANXQZ010000311.1 GCA_025353235.1 Bryobacterales bacterium | reverse complement strand
CCACAAACTCGCCGACGCTGTGGCCCAGCATCGCCGCAGGTTTAACGCCCCAGCTCATCCACTGCTGCGCGAGCGCGAATTCAAGGGTGAAAATCGTGGGTTGGGCGACTGCCGTCTGATTCAGCCTGTCAGCCTCCATCTGCTCGCGCAGATCGAAGCCAAGGTGTGGGCGCAGGATCTCCGCGCACTGGTCGACGCACGCCCGAAACACGGGTAGAGAGGCGTACAGTTCGCGACCCATTCCGGGATGCTGAGCTCCCTGCCCTGGAAAAGCGAAAGCAACCGGCGGTTCCCCTTCCGCGCGTTGACTGGCGGAATTCCCCGAAATGGTCATCCGGCGATACTCGAATCTTCTGCGTCCCGACGCAAGAGTCCAGGCGGTGTCGGCCAAATCGGTTTCGGGATGCTGCTTAAGAAATGCGTCCAGCCGCAGAGAGGATTCGTCCAGCGAGGCCTGCGACTTCGCCGAGAGCAGAAACAAATGATTCTGCTCGCTGGATGAAGCCGATTCCACCGCTGGCGGCTCTTCGAGGATGAGATGCGCGTTGGTGCCCCCAACCCCAAAAGCACTCACGCCGGCCCGTCGCGGAAAGCCGACCGGTCTCCAATCCGTCAGCTTGGAGTTTACATAGAAGGGTGTTTGGGCGAAATCGATGCGCGGGTTGGGTTTTCGGTAATGAAGCGTTGGGGGCAGCACTCCGTGCTTTACCGACAGCGCGGCCTTGATAAGGCCAGTGACTCCGGCCGCAGCATCCAGGTGACCCACATTCGTTTTGGCGGTTCCCACTGCGCAAAACTGAGTCGCTTTGGTCCCAACCCGAAACGCCTGCGTGAGAGCCGCGATCTCGATGGGATCTCCTAAGGGCGTGCCGGTTCCGTGCGCTTCGATGAACGTGATGGTTTCTGGAGAAATCCCGGCCATCCCCTGCGCGCGCTGAATAACCTTCGCTTGGCCCTCGACGCCTGGGGCTGTAAAGCCCATCTTCCCCGCCCCGTCGTTGTTGACCGCATACCCTTTGATTACTGCGTAGATCGAATCCCGGTCTGCCACCGCATCCTCGAGCTTTTTCAACACCACCACGCCGCATCCGGAACCGAATACAGTGCCTTGCGCGTCGGCATCGAAGGCCCTGCAATGCCCGTCGGCGGAGGCGATGCCGCCCTCTTGATACTGATAACCGCGCTTCTGAGGAAGCGTGATCGAGACACCCCCGGCCAGCGCGATTCCGCACTGTCCGCCGACCAGGCTCTCGCAGGCCTGAGCCACGGCCACCAGCGAGGTGGAGCACGCAGTTCCCAAGGTAATGCTAGGGCCGGTGAGATTTAATTTGTAAGAGACGCGGGTAGACAGGAAATCAGGGCTCGATCCCAGCATGGTCTGGTAGTTGCCGACCTGATAAGCCCCGGTATAGTCCTCGATGAACTCGCGGTCGGCGCATAGGTTGCGCAGGAAATAGGTATTCGGACTGCAACCGGCAAAGACTCCGATGTCGCCTTTGTATCGAGACGGGTCACATCCAGCGTCGTCCAGCGCTGCTACCGAGCATTCGAGAAATACTCGGTGCTGCGGATCCATGGTTTCTGCCTCTTTCGGCAGGATGCCAAAGTAAGCGGCATCGAACATTTCGACGTCATCCAGTATGGGACGCGCCTTGATCGCATGCGGGCCGCCTCCGGCCTCCAGATCCTCGTCTGCAAAGAACGTGATCGACTCAACGCCGTTCTTCAGATTTTCCCAAAATTGGCCGATGTCCGCCGCTCCCGGGAGTCGCGCAGCCATGCCGATAATAGCGATGTCATGGGATTTTGTCGAAGACTTAGCTTTAGTTTGGACCGGCTGGTTGCCTGATCCGCAGTGCTCTGCCAAAGATCGAATGGTCGGGTAGCGAAAAAAATCCGGAATGCTAAGCTGCGCGTCCAGGCGCTGTTCGAGCAATCCTTGAACCCGCAGCAGTTGGAGAGAACTGCCGCCCAGATCGAAGAACGCCGTGTCGATATCCGGCTGAGAGATGGCCAGCACCTCTTCCCATGTCTCGGATATGATCTGCCGGGCGTTCGTGCCCAAGGTGCCGAGCGCATGCCGGTCCACTTTCCCGTTAGGTGTAAGAGGGAGAGCGTCAATGGCCACGAATTCGGCAGGAAGCATGTAAACCGGAAGCTTCTTGCTCAAGAACTCACGGATCGCCGCTGCCTCTAATCCGCGGCCCTGGTTGGGAACGACATAAGCAATCAGACGCTTCTCTCCAGACGCGGCAGCTTTCGCGACTAGCGCAGACTGGCTAATCGATTCGTGCAGATTTAGCGCGGCCTCAATTTCACCAACCTCGATCCTGAATCCGCGCAGTTTGAGTTGGCCGTCGGCACGGCCCAGGAACTCAAGCACACCGTCGCCGCGCCTTCGGGACAAATCTCCGGTCTGATACATTTGAGCGCCAGGAACGCTTGAAAACGGATCCGGGATAAACCGTTCGGCCGTCAGTTCTGGCCTTCGCAAATATCCCCGGGCCACTCCTTCCCCGCCCGCATACAACTCGCCGGTCACGCCGTCCGGCACTGGCTCAAGCCGTTCGTCGAGGAGGTAAACCGTCGTGTGCCCGATGGGTGCTCCGATGGGTATCGGTTCGTTCGCTGGATGATCTCGCGGCACGGCATAGCAACTGGTAAAAGTAGTCCCTTCCGTCGGGCCGTAGCCATTGATCAGCTGGCACTCGCTCGCCACATCGAGAAATCGTCGAACGTGAGAAGGCGAAAGCACATCACCCCCCGCCAGCAACTGCTTGACGCGGGTTAAGCTCTCCAACTGTTGATCCACCATGGCGTGAAGCAGCCCCGAAGTCAGCCAAAGAGTGGTCACGCCATATTGGCGGATCGCATTCGCGATATCACCGAGGGAAGCCAATCCGGGAGGCATAATTGCGAGCGTCGCCCCATTGAGAAGCGGCCCCCAGATCTCAAATGTGGAAGCATCAAAAGGCAGCGGCGCAAGTTGAAGAAACACATCAGCCGCGTTGATGTGCACATAGTCGGGATCCCGGACCAGCCTCACAACCGATCGATGCTCTACTAAAACCCCCTTGGGAGCGCCAGTGGATCCCGATGTAAACATCACATATGCGAGATCGCCAGGCGCTGCCGCAAGATCGAGATTCTCGGAAGAGCCCCCGGCCAGACCTGCCAGTTCGGTAGCATTTAGAACCACCGTCGCATTGAGATCCGCGAGAAGCGCTGCCCGCCTGGCAGGAGGATCATTCCGGTCAAGCGGCGCATAGGCTCCCCCGGCTTTCAATACTGCAAGGAGGGTGGCAACCATGTCGAACGAGCGGTCGAGATCGAGCGCCACGACAGACTCGCGCCCAACACCGCGGATGAGCAACGCGCGGGCGATCCCATTCGCCCTTTCGTTGAGCTGCCGATAGGTCCACTCTCGCTCGCCCTGGCGCAGAGCTACGGCTTCCGGTTTAGCTGCCGCCTGCTGCTCGAAGATCCTGTGAATGCACCCTGTGCATTTCGATTGCGAAGGCATATCTCTGCTCATATCGGCATTCCCTTCTTTTCTCTGCAGTACTAATTTGAGCGAACGGGGTGCATCCACCAATGGTTCGAGAGTCCTAGTTTGGTCGTAAAAGTTCTAGTCCCCAGAAGTTCTCCGGAGTAGTGGGTACGCCCATGTCGCGAGTACCATGTGCAGTCCTTGAAAACTTGGCCATATTTGCTAAAGCAGTGTTACTCCGAGTGCCCATTACGCAGGCAGGATGCTTGGCGGTTGCAGTGGCCGCAATGGCGGCGGTTGGCGGAGCGTACTTCTATCGGGACCAGCCGGCTGCGTTGCCGCCGACGCGCGGTTCCCATCCCGTTGGGCGCAGGTTGTTCGATTGGATGGATACCCGCCGCAATCGCGAGCTGATGGTATTCGTCTGGTACCCGGCGAAAGCGGGCGCAACAGGTGCCCCGGCTCGTTATCTGCCGGAGAAGTGGGATGAACTTGCAGGCTGGAATCACGGGATTGCGGTCAACTCCCTGGAAGGCGCTCCGATTGCCGAGGGCAAACTGCCGCTCTTGATCCTTTCTCCTGGCATGGGCCGGATTCCAACCGACTACACCACCCTCGCGGAGGATCTGGCCAGCTTCGGATACGTGGTGGCCGGCGTGACTCCCACTGGCAGTGCGCGAGTGGTAGTGTTTTCCGATGGGCGGGTGGTGCAGGGGACTGAAGGCGTGGATCTGGGGCATCGCGAGCGAGCTCAGCGGCTAATCGAGCGCTGGGTGAGCGACCTCAGTTTCGCACTGGATAGGCTGGGGCTCGAACCTTTTCTAGCCGAGTCCATACGGAAGGAACGCGTCGGCGTGTTTGGGCATTCATTCGGCGGGGCGGCCGCGATTCACGCGCTTCGGATCGACTCGCGCTTTGCCAGGGGAGCGAACCTCGACGGCGCTCCGCACGGCGATTTGGCTTTGAGACTTAGACGGCCGCTTTTGGTTATTTGGGGAGCTCCGCTTTCAGCGAGGCAGCAGGCACTCAACGACCGCATCAACGCGGATATGGCGGCGATCTGCGCATCGAACACCGCAGGCTGTCAAATGGAAGACCACCCGGAAGCGGGACACATGAATTTTTCCGACGCAGCCGTCTTGCCATTGCGTTTTCCAGTGCTGCGATCCCGGCAGCAGTTAACGGACATAGATGGACTTGCGTTCCTGAGGAAGACGACGGATCTTCTGCGAAACTTTTTCGATCGGCTATAGCCGGATGGTGTCCCGGCCAGCTACTTAGGGGCGAGGCGAATCGCGCCGTCGAGACGAATCACTTCCCCGTTCAGCATGGAATTTTCGATGATGTGGCGCGCGAGTTGCGCGTACTCCCAAGGCTGGCCCAGTCGCGGCGGGAAGGGGACCATGGCACCCAGCGCCGTACGCACGTTTTCGGGCAGTGAGGCCAGCATCGGCGTATCGAACAGACCCGGAGCGATGGTCATCACGCGAATGCCGTGGCGGGCGAGATCGCGGGCCAAGGGAAGCGTCAGAGCCGCGATGCCTCCCTTGGACGCGGCATAGGATGCCTGCCCGATCTGCCCGTCAAACGCCGCCACCGACGCCGTATTGATCAAAACTCCGCGCTCGCCGCCCGAATTGGGTTCGTTTTGCGAAATGGCCGCAGCGGCAAGCCGACACACGTTAAAGGTGCCGATCAGATTGACGCGAATCACTCGCGCGAACCGTTCCAGATTGGCGGGTCCGTCTCGATCTACCACTTTCTGGGGATCGCCAATTCCGGCGCAATTCACCGCGATGTGCAATGCGCCAAAAGACTCCAATGCCACTTTCACGGCGGCCTCGGTCTGGCTGGCGTCGCTGACATCAGCCTTGACGTATCGGGCGGACCCGCCGAGTTCCTCCGCCAGGGCGCGGCCACCGGCTTCATTTAGATCGAGAATGACGACGTTCCCGCCAGCTTCGCTCAGCATGCGAGCAGTGGCGGCTCCGAGGCCGGAAGCCCCTCCGGAGACGAGAGCGGTTTTACCTTGAATGTTCATATAAATTCGAGTTAGGCACAGTTATAAAGCAGCCAAGATTGGCTGCCCTACAAAGCAG
>JANXQZ010000309.1 GCA_025353235.1 Bryobacterales bacterium | reverse complement strand
GCGATGCGCCAACGTGAAGTGGCTCCCACCAAATAGCCTCGATAAAGAGCCGGAAGAAGTCCGGCGCGCACCAGCGAAGACTTCCCGCTTCCTGAGGTTCCAACCACCGCGAGAAAACGGTTTCGAGAGAGACGGTCCAGCAGTTCCTGCGTATGCTGCTCCCGGCCAAAGAACAGAAATGCGTCTTCAGCCTCGAACGGGCGAAGGCCGGGGAACGGCTGCTCAATCGCGGCGAATGATTTCAATTTGGTAGCCGGCATCGCTCGCCCTACCTTAGGGGTTTCATGAACGGCTCCAAATCGCCAATTTTGAATTCTTGCGACCGGCGGATCACCGAGATCGGGTACCCATCCAACTGAGACGGATCGTTCAGCATGCACGCTTTAGACCGTGCCTTGGCTTTCTTGCCGAGGAACAGCACGTCCTTGACATACTGGTCAAACCATGTCTCCGGAGCTTGGTCCCAGTAAAGCAGCAAGCCGTCGGAACTCTGCAGCAACTGGTCGTGAGCGGTTTGGGAGGTGGCGCCGCTGGGCGGAAAAACCACTTCCATTTTCTCCTTGCCCTGGAGTTCCGATTGAATCTGCTGGGCGAATGCCGCATCGCTCCGAGTAGTGGGGTCATGCAGCAGGTAGATGCGAGCGGATGCGCCCGCACTCATCGGGATTTCCGCGGGCTTTGGACGAAGAGTCAATTGCAGCACCGTGATCATCTCGCGCACGCTCCCGGAAAGCCAATCGAGATTCGTAGCGAGCCCGTCCCTCTTTCGGATCGATTCAAGCAGCTTCCACTGACGCGGGTCCACCAGGGCTTCTTGATCGGTCCCCTTGGCGCACCAGATGAGTTGGCGCTTACCTTCGTCGGCGGCTAGCTTCATCTGCCTCTCGGCGAAGGGATCGTAAGATGGTCCGAGCAAGTGAACTGTAAGCACCGCCTTGTCGATGTCACGCAAGATGATGCTGTCGCCGAAGCCTGCGCTCAGCCGGCCGTCGGGGCGCACATCGTACTTATCGTCCCGCAACTGGGTGCGTACTGCCGCCCAAGGGTCGAGCACATCGTCGGCCGGGGAGGCGACGAATACCATCTGCAGCCCGCGGCGCATGGTTCTCAGCAGGGCGGCTATGGTCGCGGCAACTTTTTTCACCGCGTCATCGAACTCATCGCTGTTAGGACGAAAGCCTGTGAATTCTTCCGGTCCGTCCACCTTCTTGAAGAAGGGCAGAAATTCCAGAGCTTCGAAAAAGCGTTCGTGGTCGTTGTTTTCCCAAGGAATCCGGACGACTTTTAAGAATCGGTACAGGTCGCCTAATTTGACCGCCTCGGGAGAACCAGTCGGGAGGAGGAACCTCGAGAGTTCCCGAGAACACCAGTCGGAGTTCTGGTAGCAGGGAGAAAGGATAGAGACGAACGCGGCCGCGCTGGTGATGGCGTCGCCGATTTCCGTTTGCCAATTTTGACCGACCCGGAGACGCTTGACATCTTGCCAGACATGGATATCCTGCCCAAGCCGATCACGCACGGAACGTCCCAAACTCTGTTCGAAGGCTTGGATCCAAGTAGGGTCGTCGCCATGAGCGTAGCTTAGAAAAACGTCGTTAGTGAATCCTGGGACGTAACCCATGGTGTTAAGCTTACACAACTCAAGAGAAGAGTGTTAGTTGGATGGCAATCGTATCTTTTCCATTCGCACGATGGGCAGCGAGTCCCCGTTGGGCAAAGGCACGCCAAGGGCTTCCAAGGGGGTGTATCCTCTTGCGCTGTAGAAAGGCACGCCGGTCAGGGTGGCGCCCATCTCAAAGCGCGTGAAGCCGGCGGCCTGCGCTGCGCTCTCGCAGGCTTCGAGCATCAGGCCACCCACGCCGCGGCGGGCCCACTCCGGATGCACGAAAAATGCGCGGATCTTGGCGGCATCGGTTGCGGGGTTTAGCAGCGCGTCTTCGCGGCCGGCACAGCGGTCCGCACCGTAGAGAGTCCGGCGCTTGCTCCAGCCACCGCAAGCGGCAATGATCGGCTTCTCCGTGGATTGCGCTTCCACGACGAAGTAGGTTCCATCGAGAATGAGTTGCGTGTCGATGCCGAATACCGATTGCAGTGCGCTATCAATTTGGCTTGGCGTGTAGTCTTGGGTTTGCAGCCCGCGAACGGAGGCGTCGATCAGTTTGGAGAGGATCGGGATATCGTCGAGAGTGGCCAGGCGGATGCGGAACTGCATCGATTTATAGAGGTAGGGTAGCAGTACAGCGGAGGAAATTTCGCATGCTGTTTGCGTGAATACTAGAATACAGGGCAGAAGTAAATCTGCCCCGCAGTTTCTGGTTGCCTTTGCGCTGAGTTGGCATGTCTCGGATGTTCTGCCTACAGCCCCGACGTTATCGCGTCCGAGTTATTGCAGGCGGCACTTTCCATACATCGATTGAGCCGATGAAAGCACCGCCATTGTCAATCGTTCGCATCCCAATCCGAAGAGGACTCGCATTGGCCAGGCTACCGCCACGGGCTGGGCCGTTCACGACCACAATCTTTTGGTCATCCAGAGTGAACTGAACAGACGAAGTTGTACTTGTACGCGCTACGCTGGCGGCCACAAAGTGCCACTGCCCGTCTGCTGGAACAACGAGAGCGGACGCACCGTAGTTGGCATATCCGGGCGCTGTTCCATCGTCGGCCAATTGAAAGCCAAGGTATTGGTTACAGAGATAGAAGCTGTAGCCCTTTAGGTGATTGGGAGAGTTGAAAGTTCGCTTCTCCACGATGACCCGAAGACCAGATGCAGAGATCCCCTGATCGAGCTTCACCCATGCGTCGATGGAGAAGTCACCGGACCCGTCGGCGGCACCGGCTCCAATATCCACTGAGGGCGCACTCGGAATTTCGATATAGCCGCTGATGCCATCGAACTTCGTGGCATTGCCAACCTGCCCTGGAACGCTTGCCGCGCCGTTGTGGCGGTAGCCACTCGGCATGTTTGCCAGGTCAGAAACCCATGGCCTATCCGGCGAATCATCAAAGGTCCACCAGGCGCGTGCAATTTAAACATTGCAGGAACGTGGTCGAGAGGGTGCACCCGAGGTGTTATCTCAAGCAAGACCCGCGTAGTTGCCTTTGGCTATCTGTTGGTCGTACGGTGATCCGAGCGGGACGCAGATATGACATTTATTCCAAGATTTGCATTCCGTTGCACTGGACTTTTTCATTAGCTCCCCAGTTGGTGTAACCACAGCCGACCAGGCGCTGAGTTCCCGTGTCGCCAATTCGGGGTCAATTTTATAAAACTTGTTAAAATAGAATCAATGGAACTCCGAGGAAAACGCATCGCCGTACTGGTTGACAATCTGTACCAAGAGATGGAAGTTTGGTACCCCTATTTCCGGCTTAAAGAAGCCGGAGCCGAATGCGTTCTCGTCGGCGCCGAAGCCGGCAAAACCTACTCCAGCAAACTCGGCTACCCCGCCAAAGCGGAAAAATCCTACGACACCATATCCGCTCGCGAATTCGATGGCGTCGTGGTGCCGGGCGGATACGCGCCAGACTACATCCGTCGAATCCCGAAAGCCGTTTCTTTCGTGCGCGAAATGAATG
>JANXQZ010000301.1 GCA_025353235.1 Bryobacterales bacterium | reverse complement strand
TGCCGAAGATGAAGATCACGCGAGTGCGGGCCTATGCTCCTCCGAATCCGAACCCGCTGTTCAACCAGAGCGACATGGTGATCACCGTGGAAACCGACGCCGGGATCACGGGGGTGGGTGAAGGCGGCTCGAAGGAAATGCTGGAGCAATGCGCGGGGAGGCTGATCGGGCGCGATCCGCAGTTCATCGAACGCTTGTGGCAGGATATGTCGCGCGCGTTTTTCTACCCGCCCGGACGGGAGAAAGTAGACGCGTTAGGAGCGCTGGATTTGGCGTTGTGGGACATCAAGGGCAAGGTTCAAAAGATGCCGGTGCATCAGGTGCTGGGCGGCATGGTGCGCGACCATTGCGAGTGCTACAACACGGCCGGCAGCATTCCTGGCATTACGCAAGGCATGAGCATCAAGGATCGAGCGCGGATCACTGTGGAAGCCGGGTATCGGGCGTTCCGCATGGGCGCGGCGGACACGCCTGCCAACCAGACTTTCAATACGCATGAGCGTTTAAATAAGCTGTATGAAGATTGCGTGCAGGCGCGGGAAGGCGTGGGGAAGAACGGGGATTGGTGTGTCGATTTCCACCAGCGTTTCGATCTGTCGGATGCCATTCGGGGATGCAGCCTGATCGAGAATCTGGCTCCGTACTTCGTGGAAGATCCGGTGCGGGCAGAGGCGTTCCTGGATGATTTGCCTCTGCTGCGTCGACAGGCCAAGGTGGCGATTGCGGCGGGTGAGGAGTGGGGCAATCGGTGGGATTTTAATAAACTGGTCGAGCATCACGATATTGACTACGTGCGCGCTACGCTGCCCAATGTTGGCGGCATTACGGAGATGATGAAGATCGCGGCAATTTGCGAGACGCATTTTGTGGGGATTGTGCCGCATTTCACGGGTCCGATTGCAACTGCGGCGCTGGTGAATTCGCTGGGCACTTTTTCTGGGCCGCTGTTGATGGAGTACAACTTTCAGGGGAAGACGTTGGCGCATTTGCCGGCGTGTTTGGATTTTAAGAATGGCAAGCTGTTTCCGAATGAGCGTGCGGGATTGGGGGTGGAATTGGATATGAAGCAGCTTAAGTTGGTGACGGAGATTACGCAGCCGGTGACGGCGCGGGCGCAGACTTATTTTCGGCCGGATGGATCGATTACAAATTGGTAGGAGATGAAGCCGCCTGGAAAGGCGGCTGCAGCCAGGATTGGCTGCCCCACAAAAATTAGTCAGGATGTTGTAATAGGGCACATTTCAGGCAATCTCTAACCATGGTCTATTTGACAGGTCCAGGCGCCTTCGGGGAAGCCGGAGACGATCAGGGTGGATTGGGCTTTTCGGATGCGGGCGAACTCGGGTTGCAGGTCCTCGATGATGGTTGCGTTGATGTTCGCTACGATGACGTCGAACGAGCATGACTTGATGGCATCGGCCGAGCCCACGTAGACGTGGAACCCGATTCGTTCGCGCGCTACGAGGACGGCTTGTTCATCTACATCGCATCCTATGATGAGTCCGGCACCTAACAGGCGAGCAGCTTGAGAGAGAATACCTGACCCGGTGCCGACGTCCAGAACCGAGTTGCCCGGTTTGATATTGCGCTCCAAGGCTTCGAGGCACAACTGCGTGCAGGGATGATAGCCTGTGCCGCAGGCCATCCCCGGATTCACCTCTAAACGGATGCGACCGTCGGGAGTCGGGTCAGCGCACCAGGGCGGCACGAGGAAGAAGCGGTTGCCCACCAGCACGGGTTCGAAAGAGTCGCGGGACTTCTTGGCCCAGTCAATTTCTTCTTCTTGGCGAACGAGTCTTCCCTCGGGATTTTCGAGATGCGTGCCATCTTCGAAGAAGGCGCGAAAGCCGCCTGGCTCTTCGGTGATGCCGAGCGTGCCAGCCTCCCACATCTCGGCAACCAGCAGATCTTCTTCAGCGGGCGCGCAGTGAACGAGGACGGAGAACACGTCATTAGTCTACGCGGCAAAGAGATCGGTCACTATGCTTGAGCCAACGAGCCTTTGATCATCGTGTAAGAATGCGGGGGAAAGCTGTAGCGCATCTTGCGCCCGCTCGCCGCGACAGACTTGCGCGCCGATTTGACGGTGGTTGCGCCGAACGTGTTCTCCGCCTTGATGTCCGGACCGTTCACTTCGGCCACTTCGAACGATCCGCTAAACTGCTTGTCCTCGGCTTCGAACTCGGCATCAATGGGCTGATCGCGATGCCGGTTCACGACATTCAGCACTAGGGTCCCTCCGTCGAGTGCGGCGGAAACGTCGAGGTACGGCACGGCATCGAACTTCTTGCTTTTGTAAACCGGACAATCCACGAAAAGTTCCAAAGCCGTGCCCTTCGAGTTCTGCGCGAACAATTGGAGCGGATAGTAAATGGTTTGCAGGAACAGGCCTTGCTCATTCGTGAAAATCGGCGCGATTACATTCACGATTTGCGCCATGTTGGCGATCTTCACGATGTGGGCGTGGTTGATGAAGGTGTTTAGGAAACTGGCGATGACGAGCGCATCTTCGAGGTTGTACTTCTCTTCCAAAATGCGACGGCCCCGCTCCTTGTTGCCGCGAGCGCGATACCATACGTTCCACTCGTCCCAGGCAATGTAAATCTTCTTACTGCGAGGCTCATTGGAGAGAACCGCGTCGATGATTCCTTCGGCGATCTTAGTGCGCTCGGCGAGGTCGAGCGAACTCGCCATGAACTCGTAATAGTCGTTGTCCCGATTGCCGACATAGGTGTGGAGCGACAGGTAATCGACATGGCTCTTGAGAGCATCGAGGACCGTTCGATTCCAGCCGGTCCAGTCTGCGCGCGCGCCGAAATCGGACGAGCCTGCGGCGATTAGCTGGAGGGAAGGATCGGTCCATTTCATCAGCTTTGCGGCTTCGAGCGCGAACTTTCCGTAATCCTCGGCGGAACGGTGACCCATCTGCCAACTCCCGTCCATCTCGTTCCCGAGGCCCCAATATTTTACTTTCCAGGGGTCTTTGCGCCCATTCTTCTTGCGCAAATCGGACATGGCGGTTCCGTCGGCGAGGTTGCAATACTCCACCCACTGCTGCGCTTCCTGCCAAGTGCCGGTGCCCAGGTTGGCGCAGAGATAGGGTTCCGTGCCGAGCATCTCCGAATAGTTTAGAAAGTCATGCGTGCCGAAGCGATTGCTCTCCACGGTGCCCCACGCCATCTCCAGACGTTTCGGGCGCTGCTCGCGAGGCCCGATGCCGTCGGTCCAGTGGTAGTTGGAAGCGAAGTTGCCGCCGGGCCAGCGCAGCAGGGTAACGTTGAGATCCTTGATGGCTTTGAAAACATCCTTGCGGTAGCCGTTTGAGTCCGAGAGAGGAGAGCCTTCGTCGAAGATGCCGCCTTCGATGCAGCGCCCTAAGTGCTCCGCGAAATTTCCGTAGATCTTGGGATCGATTTGCCCGATGGTGC
>JANXQZ010000289.1 GCA_025353235.1 Bryobacterales bacterium | reverse complement strand
TGCCGAAGCAGCGGGCGATCCAGGACGGCACCGGACTTGTTGCAGCGCGAGACACGCGGGTCGCTCGCCTTCCTGGGCGACTTTATTTCATGGCTCGGCGTGTTGCGTCGACTGCAGCTAACCATCAACCAAGCGAACTTGAAATATCGAGCGGCTGACGTGGCGGTGTTGTGCTGCTTGATCGCGATAGGGCTCTACCTCATCCTCGGATTATTCGGGCTCTCGCTCTGGTTCCTGCGTGTGCTGCTATCTCTTGGGCTGGCAGTCATTCCCATTGCTTATATCCGTTTCAAGCGCAACAAACGCATGAAGAAGTTCGAGGAGATTTTGCCGGATGCCATCGATCTTTTCAACCGTTCCATGAAGGCCGGTCATAACATCCACAGCGGACTTGAGACAATTGCCGGGGAGACTTCGGACCCCGTGAAGATGGAGTTTAAGAAAGTGATCGAGGAGCTGGCGCTCGGCTCGCCCATTGAGGATGCGCTGCGCAATCTCGGCAAGCGGATTCCCATTGTCGATCTCAAGTTCTTCGTTACCGGGCTTATTCTGCAGCGGCAGACGGGCGCGAACATGGTGCAGGTGCTGGAAAACCTGGCGCTGCTGGTTCGCGAACGGTTGAACCTGGCTGCCAAGATGAAGGCCGCTACAGCTCAGCAACGTTTCTCTGCGGGACTTCTGTGCGCCTTACCTCTAGTGGTGGGTTTAGGCTTCTGGATTCTCAAACCAGAATATATTCGTCTGCTATACACGGATGAGACTGGCAGCAAGTTTCTGACTTACGCGATCGTCTCCGAGATTGTGGGTATTCTCATCATCCGTAAAATTGCGAATCCGAGATATTGACATGCTGATTCCCGCACTCGTTTTCATCGCGCTGTTTGCAACCGTCGGAGCCTTGCTTTGGTCTGGCTATTTGTTGTTTCGAAACCAGGAGGACCCGCTGGGTGACCGTCTGGACGAGTTGCAAGCGCACGCTGTTGTCACCGGCCCCACTCGCTCGGCGCGGCGCAAGGCGGGCGGCGGATTCTTCAATAGCATTCTCTATTTCATCAGCTTGGTTCCGGGTGGCGACAGTTGGCTCCGTGAGACCGAGCGGGAATTAGCCCAGGCCGGAATTCGCAATAATCAAGCGCTGGGGATGTACTCGCTGGGCCACATCTTGTTTATGACTTTGTTGCTAGCGGGCATGCTTTGGTTCCAGCGCGACAACGACATGCTTCAGCGGATTGTTGCGCTGACTGCGGCATTCATCATTGGCTGGTTGATCCCTCCGCAGGT
>JANXQZ010000241.1 GCA_025353235.1 Bryobacterales bacterium | reverse complement strand
TTTATTACCAAACTACCCGAAGTGGCCATTCGCGAGCATTTCGCACGATCCGGTGAACGGGAAGCGAGTCTACCTTTGTAAAGCCGAGTGCCGTTCCGGATCCACGTACTCGATCCAACTCGTCATCATCTCTTCTTCACTTTTATCGCCCCACCGAATTGCAGTCGCATTCGGATTATCGTAGTGCGTAGTAACTGTCAACAAGCTTCCCTTCTCCACCAGCATCGGATCTTGAAGCCGATAGACCAGTTGCCAGTTGAAGTCATAGTGCGGCACGGACAGCAGCACCTCATGCCGACCATCGGGACGGACTAAGTCATAACGCACATCCCTCGCCCGGTAGTGCATATGCGGAGTGATCGAGAGCAGCAGCTTATCCTTTTCAAACGTGTAGCAGCGCTTTACCTCGTGTCTCGGCGCGCCAGCCGGAATCAAGAAAAAGAAATTTCGCAGATCCATGCGCCGCAAAGGCCGCTCCGGCGGGCCGGAGGCCAAGTACAGTCCAACGCTGGTGCGGTCTGTCTGCGTCGCTGCCGACGTCTTCGCGTAATGGATCACGAATTCGAGTTTGGTCCCTGCTGGAATCCATTTGGCGGTACCGTCAGCGAAAACATCCGGCGAGCGTCCCGGCAAATACGAAGCCAGCGCGCCTTCCTGGAACCCGTGAATGTAGGGCAAATCGGGAGCGTCCGCGGCGCACGCATCGTTCAGCACCGGAGCATCCATGCTGACGCGCGTCAGCTTGCCATCGTGAACCAGAAATTCATCCAGCGGCTTCATCGCCTGAATCGTAGTTGGACCGGCCTCGGTACTGCTGCTGACCATGTTGATGTGCGCATGATGCACGACGCGCCGGTTGCCGGGCCGCAGTTCAGCCGCCCGGATCCACTTGCCTTCGGTGAAATTCGTGGGAACAGTGAAATGCTCGTAAGCATCGTTGCCCGCCCCTAGCGTAAACGTCTCGCCGATGTCGATCACGATGTCGGGCGTACCCAGCCGCCACCCCTCTGTGAACATCGGCGCCTTTGGAAGATCGCCCGAATCGCCTTCCTTCGCACCGCCGTCAACCCACGCCTTGATCGTCTCAATTTCATCTTTCTTCAGACGCGCATCGTTAGCGAAATGTCCGAATTGCGGATCGGCGAACCAAGGCGGCATCTTGCGCGTGAGCACGGCCTCGCGGATCGATTTAGCCCACGCGCGAGCCGATTTGTAGTCCAGCAGCGACATCGGGGCAATATCGTTGGGGTGGTGGCATTGCACGCACCGCTCGTGAAAAATAGGCGCGACGTCCTTGTTGAAAGTTGGGGAGGACGCGAGCAGCGAGCCAGCGAAAAAGCAGAATCCCGCGAGTTTCATTTTGTTCTCCGCTCCATTGGGACCCGCGTCCTAGGAGCCAGTTGCAGCCAGGATTGGCCAATGCCACTTAGTTCTAATGTTAGGAAGCCTATTTGGCAAATTGTGGGGCAGCCAATATCCGCCGACTGTTTCCTGGCCAACTCGCACGAAATGGCCGGCGGCCTGCGCGAGGCTCTGAGTCTCGATTCGTCGCGTATCCGCGTGATCCATAATCCGATCGACGTGGCGATGGTGCGCCGGCGCGCCAACGAGGCGCTGCCGCAGGCGCCGGCGCGGCCGTTCATCGTCACCGCCGGCCGTCTCGAATATCAAAAGGGTCATGACGTCCTGCTCAAGGCGTTCGCCGCCAGCGACGCGGCCCGCGATCTCGACCTGGTTATCCTCGGCCGGGGCACGCTTGAACATGCCCTGAGGCGCCAGGCCGCCGAGCTGGGCGTGGCCGACCGCGTGAGATTTCCGGGCTTCACGGACAACCCGTGGTCATGGATCGCCAAGGCGGAGCTGTTCGTGCTGCCTTCGCGCTGGGAAGGCTTCCCAAGCGTCGTCGCCGAGACCCTGGCCTGCGCCGCTCCGGCCCTGGTCACCGCTTGCGACTTCGGCCCCCGCGAGGTCGTCGAACACG
>JANXQZ010000216.1 GCA_025353235.1 Bryobacterales bacterium | reverse complement strand
CCTTCAGCGGCACGGCAAAGCAAATGGAGCGGGCTTTCCGCACGCAACTTCGAAAGTTTTCAGTCAATGGCACTCCGCACTTTGGAAATGTTACGGAACCTTCTGTTCCTGCGGCCTTCGCGGACGTCATTGGCGGCTTCCGCGGACTCAATGATTTTCTGCTGGAACCAGGGCGTGTGAAGAAGAGGATCTTAACCGCCGATTATAACAGCGCAAGCGGAAGGCATTCTCTGACTCCGGAAGACCTGGCAACCATCTACAACATCGCGCCTCTTTACAAAGCTGGCATTGACGGGACGGGACAGAAGATCGCGATTGTGGGCCAAACCAGCCTGAATCTGGCGGACATTCGAACGTTTCGCTCCAGGTTCAATCTGCCCCCCAACGATCCGCAAACCATCCTGGTCCCGAATTCTCCCGATCCGGGTCTGAAAGTCTCCTTTCTGGCGGAAGCGGATCTCGATGTTGAGTGGTCTGGAGCGGTGGCTCGGAATGCGATCATCGTGTATGTATACTCCACGAACGCCTATGTTGCACTAACGCACGTGGTGGATCAAAATTTGGCGCCGGTTGTGAGTGCAAGTTTCAGCGGCGGCTGCGAAGCGCGCGCTCTTGCATCGCTTCAGGCTTATCAAGATTTAGCTCAGCAGGCCAATGCGCAGGGAATCACTTGGATCAACTCGGGCGGCGACGCGGGCGCAGCGTCTTGCGATGGCAACAACTCCAGCATCGCTCAGAACGGCAAAGCTGTTCGATTTCCGGGCAGCGTTCCAGAGGTTACGTCCGTGGGCGGAACCCAGTTCAACGAGATCAACGGCAACTACTGGAATGGCACAAACGATGCGAACGGCGCATCCGCTTTGTCCTATATTCCAGAGATTCCGTGGAATAGCGCCCCACTCAGGGGTACCGTGCTGGCGGGCGGCGGCGGCACCAGCATCTACTTTCCGAAACCGAGTTGGCAATCGGGTCCTGGCGTGCCAACCAACGCCTTCCGCAACGTGCCGGACATTTCACTGGCCGCATCGCCGGACCATGACGGATTCTTCGTAGCAACGAACGGAGGCAGCGGCAACTATGGCGGGACATCGGTTGCCTCGCCCGTCTTCGCCGGCATGGTCGCGCTGCTCAATCAATATTTGGTCTCGACAGGCGCTGAGGCGCAGGCGGGCTTGGGAAATCTCAATCCAACTCTGTACCGTTTGGCCGAGAACAGCCCCGGCGTCTTCCACGACATTACGACGGGTAACATCAACGTCCCGTGCGCGGGGGGCTCGCCCGACTGCACCACGGGAACGTTCGGTTTCAGCGCCGGACCAGGCTACGATCTAGCGACGGGGCTGGGCTCCCCCGACGTGTTCAACCTGTTGCACCAGTGGAGCAGCCAGCCAGTGAACAACTCGTTGGTGGTGGTCTCCATCAGTCCGAACCCGGTTTATCAGAAGGCTCCGGACGCCTCAGGCCTGCAGTGGTCTTATACGATCACAATCAACGAGGAGGCTGGCGTGGGGACAACTCTGACTGACTTTAGCATCGACGACGTAAGCAACACTTCTCAGATTGCCAGCTTCTTCGGTAGCGGGACCATCCCACCAAAAGGGCAGATCAGCGCCAGTCTGGGTGCCAAGACCCTGACTGTTCCGCGAACCCGCGTTTTCATGTTGAGCGGAGTGGATGCGAGTGGAAGGCAATGGTCGCTGAACGTTCCAGTTGTTTTTGCCGGTCCGGCAGAGGTGCCGATGGTGGCAGGAGTAAGCAACGCCGCGTCTGGCCAGCAGTCGTTTGCGCCGGGCATGCTCATGAGCGTTTACGGCACTTTGCTGGGAAACCGGAGCCAAGCTGCGGCCGCGATTCCGCTGATCACATACATGGGCGGCATATCCGCGACGGTGAACGGGGTTGCCGCCCCGCTGTACTTCGTCTCGCCGGGTCAGGTGAATGTCCAAGTTCCCTACGAGACTTCGGAGGGAAATGCCAAGCTGGTTGTGAACAATGGACTGCAGACCGGATCCTTCACTTTCCCGGTGTCGGCTGCGGCACCAGGCATTTTTGCGGATGCTAACGGGGCAGCGGTTCCGTTCCCGAAAGGAACGCGGGGACAGACTTTGACTCTCTTCATAACGGGCGAAGGACAGGTCTCGCCAGCTCTCGCAACCGGGGCCACGCCTTCCGCAAGCACACCGTTTTCTCGGCTCCCAGCACCAGTATTGAAGGCCACGATGACGGTCGGGGGCGTGGATGCTCCGATTCAGTTTATCGGGATTCCGAACGGGTTGGTGGGAGTTACCCAGGTGAACTTCTTAGTGCCGCAAAACGCTCCGGCGGGCGTGCAGCCGGTGGTGGTCACGGTGGGATCGGCTGCTAGTCCGGCAGTTAAGTTTACAGTGCAGTAAGGTAAACTGGCAGACGTGCAAACATGAGAATTCTAATCGTCGAAGACGAGAAACGCATTCAGGATTTTCTGTCGCGGGGCCTGGAAAGCGCCGGGTATGCCGTGGATGTCGCAGGCAATGGAGCGGACGCGATCGAGATGGTGCATGGCACCGAGTACGACTTGATCATTCTCGACCTAATGCTGCCCGATACGGACGGCCTGTCCGTCTTGCAGAAAATCCGAAACCGCAAGACGAGCCCGCCTGTGCTGATTCTGAGCGCCCGCGACGCGATTGACGATCGCGTGAAGGGCCTCGAACTTGGCGCTGACGATTACCTCACTAAGCCCTTCGCGTTT
>JANXQZ010000170.1 GCA_025353235.1 Bryobacterales bacterium | reverse complement strand
ATGGAAAAAGCCTTCGACGTGGCTCTCATTCTGCACGCCGATCACGAGTTGAACGCTTCTACTTTTGCCGCTCGCGTTACCGCTGCGACTTTGTCCGACATTTATTCGGCTGTGACGTCGGGCATTGGAGCGCTGAAGGGTCCTCTGCACGGCGGGGCGAATGAAGATGTGATTCGAATGCTGCTAGAAGCCGGCAGTGAAGCTGCGGCGCTGGAGCACATTCGCTATCGCTTGGCGAACAAGATCAAGATTCCCGGCTTTGGCCACCGGGTTTACAAGACCGAGGATCCTCGCGCGTCGCACCTGCGGCAGCTTTCGGAGGAACTTGGCAAGCGCACGGGCCATGTGGATCTATATCTCACTTCAAAGAAAATCGAAGAAACGATGAAAGAGCTGAAGAACCTGAACGCCAACGTAGATTTCTACTCGGCCTCGGCGTACTATTCGCTCGGGATTCCGATCGATATCTACACTCCCATCTTTGCCGTTAGCCGAATGTCGGGCTGGACTGCCCACATCCTGGAACAGTATCGAAATAACCGTCTGATCCGTCCTCGCGCCGAGTACACAGGCAAGCCGGTAGGCCAAGCCTGGAAGGCAATTCAAGACCGGTAGATGCACGATTTAGGGTATTTCCGCAGTCATCTCGACGCGATCGCCGAGCGGCTGGCGACTCGGGGTTTTCAGTTCGACGTTTCGGCTTTTCGCGATCTGGATGTTCAACGAAGGGCCGCCCTCACCGAGGTGGAACAGCTTAAAGCGCAGGTCAACAGCGAGAGCCAAGCCATCGGCAAGCTCAAGAAGCAGGGCGCGGACACCTCCGAACTCCAGATCACGGTTCGTGCCCTAGGCGACCGGATCAAGTCGCTCGATGAGAAGGTGAAGGAGGTCGATGAGACCTTTCGGAGCCAGCTCGCCGGAATTCCCAACGTCCCGCACTCGTCCGTCCCCACAGGCAAAACTGCGGACGACAATCTGGAAGTGCGGCGCTGGGGCACTGCTCCTAAATTCGATTTCGAGCCTAAGCCCCATTGGGACCTCGGCCCCGAACTGGGCATTCTCGATTTTGACCGCGCTGCCAAGGTGACCGGCGCGCGCTTCGTCGTGTACTGGGAAGCCGGGGCGCGGCTGGAGCGGGCGCTGATGAACTTCATGCTCGACACGCATACCCGGCATCACGGATATACCGAGATCTTGCCGCCTTTTATGGTGAACTCGGCCAGCCTATACGGGACGGGGAATCTTCCTAAGTTCGCCGACGACCTATTTAAGATCGATAAGCACGATTTTTGGCTTGTCCCGACTGCCGAAGTGCCGGTGACCAACCTGTTCAGGGATGAGACTCTCGATGTCGAGAAGCTTCCGATTTGCCTGTGCGCCTATACGCCTTGTTTCCGCAGCGAGGCTGGCGCCTACGGTCGCGACGTGCGCGGCATCATCCGGCAACATCAGTTTCAGAAGGTGGAATTGGTGAAGTTCACCCGCCCCGAACAGAGTTATGAGGAGCTGGACAAACTCACCGCCGACGCCGAAGATATTCTGCAGCGGCTTGGACTGCCCTACCGCACTGTAGTCCTGTGTACGGGCGACATGGGGCCTTCCTCTTCGAAGACCTACGATATTGAAGTCTGGCTGCCCGGCCAGAACGCTTATAAAGAGATCTCGTCATGTTCGAATTACGAAGCGTACCAGGCTCGCCGAGCAAACATCCGGGCCAAGTCAAGCAAGTCGAAAGCCGACCATGTTCATACCCTGAATGGCAGCGGTCTCGCGATAGGCCGGACTTGGGTCGCGATCGTCGAAAACTACCAGCAGGCGGACGGCAGCATCCTGGTTCCGGAGGCATTGCAGCCTTACGTAGGAAGCGATCGAATCGCCGCGCAGCCATCGAAATCGTTTCGGCCCTGAGCCTCAATTACAAGCATTTTTCAGAATCACGCTAGCTTTAAGTCAAACGGATTGATGGACTTAGGCTCACTTGCGCGGTGCTTCTGGCGGCCCTGGCGAAGTTCCTGCCCCTAAACTAAGGTCGATTACGATTTTGTTCGGACCCGCCTCACTCGCCGGTCCGTTCCTTTTAGGAGACAGGAATGCTTAGTTTACGTCGATGCCTGAATGGCGTCGCTTCGATCTTTCTCGTCGCGTGCGGCACCGTGTTCGCGGCGCCCCCGCTCACCACCGTGCAGGATATCCTCTTCAATGCGGACGGCACAAAATTTAATGGAATAGCCACGATATCTTGGAACAGCTTTGAAGCGTCCGATATGTCCAACATCCCGGCTCATTCGATCACCACCCAAATCGTGAACGGGCTGGTTAGGGTTCAACTGGTTCCGACCACGAATGCGCTTTCGCCCGCAAGTTATACCGTTGTCTATAACAGCGACGGAAGCACTCAGTTTACCGAGAGTTGGGCTGTTCCTCCCAGCAATGTGCCGCTGCGTGTCAGAGACCTCCGCATCGGGGGGCCAGGCAGCATCGTGGGAGGGGGAGGTGGCGGGAACCCTCCGCCGATTCTCACCACCGTGAACATCGCCGACGTGGTCGGCTTGGCAGCGGCTCTAAATACGCGGGCCACGATCGGCATTGGTTTTTCGCCGTCCCGAGCGGCGGTGATCGATGCTGGAGGCGCCCTGGATGGGGCGATTGGAAATGCTTCCGACTGCTTGCACGTGGATGGGTCGTCAGCTGCATGTGGCGGCTCCTCTTCCTCCGGTTCCGGGCCAACGTTTGTCGATGGTGAAATTCCCACCGGCAGCCTCAACGGCATTAATCCCACCTTCCAACTTGGCAACGTTCCCATCCCGGCCACTAGCGTTTACTTGTACCGGAACGGTTTGCTGATGAGGCAAGGCACAGACTTTTCCTTGAGCAATAGCACTATCGCGTTTGTGGGCGCGTCGCTGCCTCAGCCCAACGATATTTTGTTAGCTTCTTATCGTATGGGAACAAATTCGTCAGCGGTGGTATTCGTAGATGGGGAAATTCCGAGTGGTACGGTGGACGGTTCAAACACCGCGTTCTCTCTAAGCCAAACGCCGAATCCCCTGGCTAGTTTGCAGCTGTACCGGAACGGTATTCACCTCAGGTCGACCCTGGACTACACAGCGTCGGGCGCGTCCATTGTGTTCGCACCCGGCCAAGCGCCGCGGCCTGGCGACATCTTGGTTTGCTCTTATCGGAGATAGCAGGACTACGTTGGGAATAGGGCGTTTCATTGCATAGATCCGCCCTATTCACGAATTGCGCGCGCAACCCGCGTGACCCATGATGGATTTAATGATCCGCAGACTCATGGAAAAGCTTTGGCGGGAGGAAGACGGTCAGGATTTGATCGAATACGCTCTGCTCGCGGCCGCAGTGGTGGTCACAGTAGCCGCCTTCCTCCCGCCAGTCATCATGCCCGCTGTCAATACGATCTTCTCGAAAATCAGCAGCAGCATGGCAGCTAGCTAGGAGTCCTGCTTGCAGGAGCAGCCTGCTACGCTACGCCGCCTTCTTGAGACTTAGCTCGAAATTGAGCGTCGGCTTCTTCCGCGTATCATATTTCGTCAGCCTCTTCGTTACGGGCGCTACCGCCTTATCCGCTCTCGCCGTCAACTCATAATCCAAATCGATATTCAGATCGTAAAACAGATAACTCCCGTCCTGTTTAGTAGTAAAGCTTTGCACCCGGCCCGTCTTCATATTCTTCAACGCCACAATCGCATTCTCCACTGGACTATCCGCATCATCC
>JANXQZ010000147.1 GCA_025353235.1 Bryobacterales bacterium | reverse complement strand
GTTCTGATTCGTGGCGTTCGCCTCAGACGAAAGCTGATACGCGCTCGAGTTCATAATGGTCCGAATCAGATACCTTACGTCGAACTTATGGTCTGTAAAATCCTTCGTGAGTGCCGAGAGCAACTCCTCGTTCGAAGCCGGATTCGTAGCGCGCACATCGTCCACCGGATTCACTAAACCCCGACCCATGAAGTTGCCAAACACGCGATTCACGAACGACCGCGCGAAGTACGGATTGTTTGGACTGGTCAACCAACTCGCCAGCGCAACCCTGCGATCTTCGGTGGAGTCGAGCGAGAGGGGCGTGCCGTCCAGCGGAGTCGGCGCAAGCGGCCTGAGCAGTCGCGGATGGTTGATGTCGCCGGAGGTCTTCGCGAACACGACCACTTCCCCGGCTTCGGTTCCGTTCTTCATCCCGACTCTTGAAACTAAATTGGCGAACTGGTAGTACTGCTTCTGAGTCCATTTCTCAAGCGGATGGTTATGGCAACGCGCACACGTGATGCGCTGCCCGAGAAAGGCCTCGGTTATGTTCTCCGCGAGATCGATTGGATCCTTGTGGAGAACGAAATAATTGAGCGCTCCGTTCTGCCGCGTGCTCCCGGATCCGATGAAGATCTCGCGAGTGAATTGATCCCACGGCTTGTTCGTCTTGACTCCGTCGCGAATCCAATCGTAGAAAGCCCACATGGAAGTGGGCCGCAACTTACGGCTTGAAACGAGCAACAGATCCGACCACTTATACGCCCAGTAGTCGACGAACTCGTCCTTCTCCATCAGCCGGTCAATTGCCTTGGCTCGTTTGCTATCCGACTTGTCGGCAAGAAAGTTTTCAACCTCCTCGGCAGTGGGAAGCACGCCAGCCGCATCCAAATACGCCCTTCGAATAAAGGTAGAGTCGTCAGCCATCTTCGAAGGCGCAATGTTGAGTTTCTTCAGCTTGTCGATTACCAGATCGTCGATGTAGTTCGCGCGTGGAAACTTCGCGTAAGCGTCCGATGCAATTTGGTTGGCGTAAGGAACGGTCAGCCTTGAGTAGAGAACGCGGCTCGAGTACCACAGCGTGACTGCCGCCTCGCCTGGCCCGTTCATTTTCACGTGGCCCAAGTCATCCACGCTTGCCACGCCTTCGTTATTCGAGAGGAACTTCACCCAGCGCGTGACATCGTCCACGCGGCCATCGGAGTACTTGGCCCGGACCACCAGTTGCTGTTCCGCACCCTGCTTCAACGTTGCAGCGGCGGGGAATACTTCAAGCCCCGTGACTTCCGCATCTGTGGCGCTGGGCGGAGGCGCACCAGCGGCGATCCATTCCCCGATCACCCGATACTCCAGAGAATCGAGGCCAAAACGCTTGCCACCCCCGTGAGGGACGGTGAACGTTGGTTTCAAAAGGATCAGGCTGCCCGCCGGTTCGGCGAGCGAAACGCGCCTCCCAACAGAGCTGCGGGTTAGCGTGTCGTAGTCGACGTCAGGATCGTAACCGCGCAGCGTCAGCTTGAATCCGTTCTTGCCCGCGAGCGCACCATGGCAGGCACCCTGGTTGCAGCCCATCTTCGTCAGCACGGGCACAACATGGTTCCTGAAGCTCCAGGTAAACGGAGCGGCTGCGCCAACCACCTTCACCTTCGCCGAAGATTCCAGGCCGTTCACCTTCGCAGTGATCGTGGTCTCGCCGTCGCTTGCGGGTTTCACAAAACCTTTGGCGTCAACCGATGCAATTTTGGGGTCTGCGGAAATCCACTGCGTGTTAGCGGTCCAGTCCTCTTGGAACCCACCGACAGTGCCCTCGGCAATCAGTTGTTGGCGAGCTTCGGGTCCGCTCAGGTTCACGATTCTGGGAAGCACTTCGACGCGATCGGCGGCGGCGAGGGCACTCACAGCCAAAAGCAGAATCGCGGTCCGCATCATGCGAACAACTCCGTCAGGGGCTCAATGCCGCGATCCACCAGCGGAATCGGTCTACCTCCTGAGCCCGGTAGTTCAGTAGCAAGATCGATGCCCAAACCATGGAAAACCGTTGCGGCGATTTGGCCCGGCGTGGTGGGGCGATCCCTCGGTGCGCCGCCCAGCTCGTCAGAGCTTCCGATCACTTGTCCGCCTTTCACGCCGCCTCCGGCCATCAATAGCGACCAGCACTGCGGCCAGTGATCGCGCCCGCCCGCCGGGTTCACCTTGGGCGTTCTGCCAAACTCGCCAGTCGCCAGGACCATGGTCTCGTCCAGCAGTCCGCGCTGACTCAGTTCGTCGAGAAGCGAACTGTACGCCATGTCGAACATCGGACCCACGAGGTCGCGATAACAACTGATCGGGCTAAACGGACGCGATCCGTGAATGTCCCACGTGATCTCATCGAACACCGTTTCGAACATATTGATAGTGACGAAGCGCACCCCGGCTTCGATCAAGCGCCTCGCCAGCAAACAGCTTTGGCCAAAGCGATTCATGCCGTATTTCTGTCGAACCTCTTCCGGCTCGCGGTGAAGTTCGAACGCCTCGCGCGCCTTTTGCGAAGACATCAACGTGTAAGCCTGATGAAACGTAGAATCAAGCAGCCTGGCATCCTGCGATGTTTCGAACATGCTAACCGTTTTGTCGACAGCTTCGCGCCAATTCTTCCGGCGATCTACGCGCATCGGATTCAAGTAGTCAGGCGGGAGCATGTCCGGCACGCGGAAGTTTGGGTCAGATGGATCAGCATTCAGAACGAAGGGATCGAAGCCTTTGCCTAAGAAGCCAGCGGTCTGCCCGTGCGGCATATTGCCGCCGGTGTTGCCGATCGGATGCGGCATCAACACGTGGGCGGGGACGTCGCCTTTGGGTCCCTTCAATTTTCCGAGTACGCATCCCATGTGGGGATATTCGATTCCACCCTGGAACAGCCTGCCAGTCTGCATCATCTGGTGGCCTGTGTCGTGCACCGCAGCCGCCGTATGATACATGCTGCGGACGATGGCGTACTTGTCGGCATGCTTGGCCATGCGCGGGAAGTTCTCGGAGATTTCAATGCCGGGGACATTGGTCTTGATCGGTTTATAAGGGCCGCGAATCTCAATGGGAGCGTTCGGCTTCATGTCCCAAGTGTCAAGTTGAGATGGGCCGCCAACCAACATCAGCATGATGCAATTGGTATCGCGTTTTTCCTTCGAGACCGCACCTTGCGCTTTGAGGCCGAAGAACTGCGGAAGGCCGAGCCCGAGCATTGATAAGGCTCCAGCATGCAGGAAATCGCGCCTGCGGAGTCCGTCGCAGAACTCAACAGGGCGATCGGCGTCGAAACGGAACATGGTTCAGCCTCCGGTGGTAAGTGCCTTTAATTTTAGCACCGGAGGGCCTGAATTATTTATCTTGTTCCGCGATCAGTTGGTTCGCGAGTGCAATCTGTGCGGCCGTTCCGCGGAATGCGATTGCTCTGTGTGCACTGTAAGTACATAACCACGTATTCCCCGTCGTCTCGCGAACTTGACGGGCAATCCCCTGCTCGCGCTCGGGAGTCAAGGCATGCGCTAGGTAAAATACCCGGACTGAATTGTCTACCTCGCTCGGGATTCGGTATTCATGGACAACCCTTGGCTGAGCCACCGCGGGCTCGGGATCATCAAGGTCTTTAAACAACCACTCAGCCAGCGCCATTTGCTCGCCCGGCCCGCGCAGGGCGACCACTCGGGGCGTGTTGTACGTGAAAACTCGCCGAATTCTACCTAATGTACGAACGAGCACAGTTAGTTCCTGGAAATCCTGGAACGTCTGAGTGTTCTTGAGATATATCAACCTCACCTCATCGTCTTGGTCGCCGGCCATGTGGTACTGATGTGCGCCGGGCCGATTCGCAGGTTTGGCGAGTTCAGCGAACAACCACTCCGCAAGCGACATCTGGCTGGCCGTCCCGCGCAAGACAGCCGCTCTTGGCGCGTTATACGTAAATAGCAGCCGGATCTCTCCCAGAGATCGAACTAAGGTGACTTCTTCCTGTAAGTCTTGCACGGTAGCTGCGTGCGGCAGATAGAACAGCCTGACTATGTCATCGCCACCCAATTTGTATTCGTGTACGACGGTGTCAGGGGTACGATCAAGCTGATTGAAGAGCCACTCAGACAATGCGATCTGGGCAGCCGTTCCTCTTAGACTCAATGATTGCTGCTCAGGATTGGCGGAGGCTTGCCGAATCTCCGATATCGAACGGATTACGGTAGCAACCTCTTGCATATCCTGAGCGGTTTGATTGTGCGTGAAATGCAGAACTCGACCCACATTCTCGTCAGCGGGGCTCTGCCCGAAGGCTGTGAACCCGAAGAGGGCGGCAGTGACGGATGGAAGAATGGCGGCACGCATATTGGGGTTACTTGAACTGAATCGTCCGGCCTGTCTTCGCCGACTCCCTAGCCGCCGTAAGTATTTCCGTTA
>JANXQZ010000099.1 GCA_025353235.1 Bryobacterales bacterium | reverse complement strand
CTTGAGCAAAACAGGCGTCTTCGCAAACGACCGAAGCCATTCAATGTCTTTCCAAGTAAGCGTTGGGTCGAGGTAGTCCTTGCCCTTGAGATTCGGCAACACTCGTTCCGGTAATTCCCACCTTGCGTGCTCTTCACGATTCCGAGTGCCCTGGTTGGGAGAATCCACCGTAACGCACAGTGCGCGGCAACCCGAAGCCTCGGCCCTCTGGACCAATTCATGGGTAAACCCGCGATCCCGCTGCACATAGAGCTGAAACCACACTGGCCCGGTTGCCGCCTGGGCGACCTCTTCCACCGGCTTCGAAGCGCTGCTGCTAATCGTGAGAATCGTACCTGCCGCCCCGGCCCCTCGCACTGAGGCGAGATCCCCATCCGGATAGACAAAGCCCTGCGCACCAGTTGGGGCGAGCAGGATAGGAAATGGCAGCTCGTGTTCAAACAGGCGTATGCGCGTGTCCACCTTGGAAACGTCCACCAGGATGCGCGGGCGCAAACGGATACGATCGTAGGCTTCGTGATTCCAGCGCAAGGTGATCTCGTCTGCCGCCCCGCCGTTGATCCGCTCGTAAGCTCCATGCGAGATGCGGCTTTTCACCAGTTGCTCGTAATCGAATATCGAGAGCGGATCGTCGTGCCCGGCGGCAGGTTTTGCGGCAGCGGCTTGAAGAGCGGCGGTGAATGCCTTCCTCCGCGTAAATTGCCACATGCTACTGCTTCGTCTCCAGGGGATGTTTCGCGTTCTCAAAAAATTCGTTCTGAAGCCTGAGACTAACTTGGTCCGACTTGATGGCTCGAATGGCTGCCGCGATTCCGTCTATCCAATGCTGCATATCGAATTCGCCAAGCTCCTTGTTGGCAAGCGTTCCGTCGCCAGCATAGTGTCCGGGAAACTTGGCATACCACCATATGCCGGTGTAAACGCTGGAAGGCAGATCGAGGCGGTTCTGGTCGGCACCCGACTCTAAGGCGGCCCGGTCCATGTGCACGAGGTCCGGCCTGGAGATCATCAAATGCGAGGTCTCGGATTCTCCAGCGTGCCCATCCGTTTTCGATTTCAGGGGAGGTCGACCGGGAACGCTGCCTGCACCCCGGTACACATAGACAACGTAATCGTGAGGCGAAGCCATTTGCGCTTGAGCGAAGTACGGCAGCAGGCTATTGTTGCCTCCGTGACCGTTCACAATTATGATCTTCTTGCAGCCATTGCGGGCCATCTCGTCAGCGGTTTCCTGCAGGAGCTCGAGTTGCAGCTTGGCACTGTAGGCCATAGTTCCGGGCTCATGTCTGGCCTCAAAGATCTGGCCGAAGTAATATTCGGGAAAGACGATTGCGTACTCTTGTTCGGCTCCGTGAAGAGCGGCATAGCGCACGTTTAAGAGGTCGGTACCGAGAGGAAGATGAGGTCCGTGTTTCTCGATAATGCCGAACGGGAGCAGGCACGTGCCCTTGGATTTTTGGATTGCAGCAGCGAAATCGGCTGCGGTGAGTTCTTCCCACTTGATTGATGCCGACGGCTGGGCGAGGCAAGCGCTCGCCAACGCAACACACGCGAGCATGCATCGAAATATGGAATGCATGGTTTGAGTCTATGGCATTTGCAACTCTTTCGTACGGCTTAGCATCATAAACTTGAACATGGACAAAGTAAAAATCCTCATCGTTTTCTATTCGCGAACTGGTTCCACGGAAGCTTTGGCGAAAGCCGTAGGCGAAGGCGCGGAAGCAGCAGGAGCGGAAGTAAGACTGCGGCGCGCGCGCGACATAGTTGGACCCGATGTAATGGCCAAAGCACCGGGCTGGGCGGAAAGCTCCGCACGCATGAATGCAATATATGAGGCTCCTACATCCGACGACGCGGTCTGGGCAGACGGGGCCGCATTTGGCACACCCACCCGCTTCGGAAACGTATCCTCGGAGCTGAAGGCTTACATCGATTCGCTGGGCGGACTATGGTTTCAAGGCAAGCTGAACGGCAAAGCGGGAGGGGCTTTCACATCCACATCGGGGCCGCACGGCGGCAACGAATCCACGATCATTTCACTCTATAACCCGCTGGCTCACCTCGGATTTATTATCGTGCCTTTGGGATATGCGGACCCGGTCATGTTCCGCGCCGGTACACCCTATGGGGCAAGCAGCGTGTCTCACCAAAACGGAGCACCCCCTACAGCCGATGATCTGGAAGTGGCTCGATTCCAGGGACGCCGTCTAACCGAAGTAGCACGAGCTCTGAAAAGCAAAGTATGAGCTCAGTGGATCTCTTTTCGCCGCTGGCGATTGGCAACATCACTCTGCGAAACAGGATCGCTGTTTCACCCATGTGTCAGTATTCGAGCCAGGACGGGTTTGCCGAAGATTGGCACCTGGTGCATCTTGGGAGCAGAGCTGTGGGCGGAGCGGCGCTCGTTTTTACAGAGGCTTCCGCAGTCGAGGCTCGTGGTCCGATTAGCCCGCAGGATCTCGGCATTTGGAAAGATGCCCACGTTCCCATGCTGGCTCGGATCGCAGCGTTCATTGAAGCACAAGGCGCTGTTCCTGGCATGCAATTGGCTCACGCGGGACGCAAGGCCAGCACGCAGCGACCCTGGGACGGCAATCGTCAAATCCCCTTGGATCAAGGCGGGTGGCGAACCGTGGCACCGAGCCCGGTAGGCTTTCGTGCTTCGGACGAACCTCCGATAGAATTGAGCGCGAACGAAATTGACGCCGTGATCGAAGCCTTCGCAGCCGCCGCCCGACGCGCACGGGAAGCGAGTATGCGGGTGATCGAAATTCACGCCGCACACGGGTATCTGCTGCATGAGTTTTTTTCTCCGTTGAGCAACCAGCGTCAGGATGAATACGGCGGATCCTTTGAAAATCGCATCCGACTCTTAACGCGCGTGGTCATAGCGATTCGCGAGGTGTGGCCCGTCCCGCATCCTCTGTTCGTTCGTATTTCGGCGGCAGATTGGGTTGAAGGTGGCTGGACTCTAGACGATTCCGTGAAACTTGCCGTTAAGCTGAAAGAGCTAACAGTGGACTTGATCGACTGCTCTTCAGGAGGCAACTCACCGCTCCAACAAATCCCGGTTGGACCTGGCTATCAAGTGCCGTTTGCGAAGCGGATCAAACACGAAACTGGAATCCTCACCGGAGCCGTTGGCATGATCACCGAACCGCACCAAGCGGACGAAATCATTCGAAACGAGGAAGCCGATCTGGTTCTACTGGCCAGGGAATTTCTGCGCGATCCATATTGGCCCTTACACGCGGCGAGCGTGCTCGGGAAAAAGCCGAGCCCTCCAGTCCAGTATGCCCGCGCTTACTAAAAGATTGACTATAAGCGGAAAGTGCTGTTCATAAAGTGGATTGGCAACCACGCCGAGTACGACAACATTGATGCGAGGACAGTAGAGTATGGAAATTAAGCCAATTCGAACCAACGCAGAGCACGAGGAGGCGCTTCACGAGGTTGAACGACTCTGGAAAGCGGAAGAATCCACGCCAGACGGGGATCGCTTGGATGTCCTAATCACATTGGTGGAGGCTTACGAACGCAGCAAGTTTCCGATTGATCTGCCAAATCCAGTGGAAGCAATCAAGTTCCGTTTGGAGCAGCAGGGCGCAGATGCCACGGCACTGATCGGGGTTATCGGCAGCAGGACTCGAGTATACGAGGTTCTGAGGGGGGACCGGGGTTTATCGCTCGCGATGATCCGCCGCCTTCATGACCAGTTTCACATCCCCGCTGAGACTCTGATCCGTCCAATAAAGAAGCGAAAACGCGTGGCTTAATCAACAGTTGCTAATACTCGCAAAGAGAACTGTGGACCATCCGTCGCCGGTTGTGAATGCGGGCAAGAGATTCAAACCCTGCTCCCAGGACCACGAAAATCAGTCGTCTGCTCGGACCCATCCGTACGCCCCGTTTTCGCGCTGAGTGCCCCGATCGACGTACGCAGTCTTCAGGCGATCCAACGCGTCTGGCGGCAGCGGGTTGCGTTTCTTTTTCAAATCGATGCCGTAAATTTTAGCCGCATTCAAGCCAAAGATCTTCTGCTTGTCTTCCTTGGTGATCTTTGCGTAACCAAACTTTGAGCACATCTCGTCGCTAATTTGGAAGCGCTTAAACGCGTCGATCACCCACTGCGGCGATCCCCACCATAAACAATCCGTTCCCCAAATCACGTGGTCCGCGCCGTACAGCTTGATGTTCTTGCCCATGCCGTGCATAGCCATCGTAGGATTCGAGATCGCCAACGGCCCGAAGAAGCTCCCGATCTCGGGATAGACATTGGTCATCCCGGGATTGCGCTTCTTGATATCCATCAGCACGTTATGCCAAGCGAAGTCGCCCGTGGTCGGATCGTACTTGTTGGCTGCTTCCCAATCAGGTTCGTTCGATCCGTGCTGCAGCGCTGAATGATAAATCACCCACGTGACATCCGGGTTGCGAAGAGCGGCCTTCTCGATGTCCTTGGGATTCGCCAAGTGGCCGAGAATTCGCGACTGATAAGAGTAACCCTTGTGAACGCTGAAGGTCTTCAGCCCGCGCTTTTTAGACTCCTCGATAAACCACTGAGCGTTGTCATCGTCGCACTGAAATCCGCCGCCGGACTGGCCCGGATCGGTATGGCAATACCACTTCCAAGATGCAATCTTATAGACGTTTAGCTCACGCTCCATTTGCTCCAGCGTGGCTGCCTTGTCCATCTTGTTATTGGCTTTGTCCCAATAGTGGTTGGGCGCCAGATTGCCTTGGCTGATCGCGCGCGTGGAATTGGCCATGCTGTTGATCTGGTCGCGCGACTGCGCCATCAGCCAACTTGGAAGAATGTTGATGCCTGGAGTGCGCGCCGCACCTTCCAGCACCTTGCCTTGTTTATCGCGCTGCTGCTCCTTGCCAGGGACGCCGGAGATGACAATCATATCCGTGTCGCTATCGAAGAACATTTCCTTGACGAAGTTATGGAAGCTGTACGCCTCCTTGTCCTCCTTCAAGTTGAACCCCATGTTTTGGAAAAATTCCATCTTCCCGATCTGGCCGCGCAATCCGATCGGGAAACCATTGGTGAAATGGGACTGCACATCCATCACGAAGTACTCGCCCTTCGGCCACTTCTCGTGATAAGCGGCCTCTTCCATCGTCTCTGCTTCATCGACTTCGAAGTTCTTGCCCCACACCTTGTTGGACGCTGCGAAGCATGTGGCCAGACCCATCGTGCTGGCCATGAACGCTCGCCGTTCCATGCCGAGCTTTTTCGATTTTTCGTCAGCCATTTCCCCGATCAAGTGCTCTACTTGCTTCTGTTGAGGAGTTTGGCGGCGGGGAATGAACTCCTCATTGGAGACCAATTGCGTCGGCATCGGCGAATCGACGCCCTTCTTGTTGTCGCGTTCATTCTTGCGAATCCACATGGTTCTATTCGTCCTCTCCGCTCAGTTTCGGGTCAAATCCAGTTTTACGTTGACCGTGTTTCCATCTGAATCGCCCTTGGCCGTGCCCCGCATGTGCTCATCTTCCAAGTGCAAATCGAACGCCATCTTAGGTCCTTCCGTCTGAACCTGGAATGTGATCTTGTTGCCGTCTACTTTGCCGTTGAGTATCTTGAGGGCGCCTTCGGGCGAACTGGCGGTTCCGGTCAACTCGGATCCCTTTTGGGTCAGGATGAGAGAGACCTTGCCCTGCATGCTCTGGCCATCTGTGATCTGGACGTCGAACTTGCCCGCCCAGGTGCCGGTGACGCCCGCCGAGGCTGGCGCTTCGGGCTTACCGGGAAACTTGAACACAGCCTCATCGATAGCGACATTCGCCTCCGCCTTTTCCAC
>JANXQZ010000094.1 GCA_025353235.1 Bryobacterales bacterium | reverse complement strand
TTCGAACCGCTGCTCTATAAGACTACAGATTATGGGACGAACTGGAAGCGGATCGTGAGCGGGATACCGGCGAGCCACTTCACGCGCGTGATTCGTGAAGATCCAAATCATCGCAACTTGCTTGTGGCGGGCACGGAGTTCGGCATCTATGCATCGTTCAATGGGGGAGATAACTGGCAATCAATCCAGCTCAACATGGCCGTGGTTCCAATCACCGACATTGCGTTCCACAAGCGCGAGAACGAGATGGTGGTGGCAACGCAGGGCCGTTCGTTTTACGTGCTGGACGAACTCCCTCTCGTGTATCAGTTGAGCGATGCTGCGATGAAAGAGGATGCGCATCTGTTCCAACCGAAGGGCGGCTATCGAGAACCTTCTGGCGGGTTCCGTCTGCCTTCGGATGCGCCGATCGGACAGAATCCACAAGCCGGCATTGCTGTGAACTACTGGCTGAAGGAAAAGCCGAAAGGTGAAGTCACGCTCGAGTTTATGGACTCCGCAGGCAAGCTGGTGAAGAAGTTTTCGACCATCGAGCCGCCCAAGCCTCGCATGGAAGCTGGGTTCGTGATGGAGGAAGAAGAGGGGCCGCGCAGGCGTCCAGGCGCTCGCACTATTCCGGTGGAGAAGGGGCTGAACCGCTTCGTGTGGGATCTGCGCTATCCCGACGCGACGGATTTTCCGGGGCTGATCATGTGGGCTGGCACCACGCGCGGTCCGTTGGCTGCACCTGGGAACTATACGGTGCGGATGACTGCGGATGGCAAGACGCAGACGCAGAGTTTTGAGGTGAAGAAGGATCCTCGCATTGGGACTACGCCGCAGGAGTTTGCGAAGCAGTTGGAGGTGGCGCTGCAAGTTCGCGATAAGCTGAGCGCGACGAATCAGGCGGTGATCGATATTCGTGAAGTACGCAAGCAGTTGGATGAGTATGCCGAGCGGGTGAAGAATCCGAAGGTGGTGGAGTCGGCCAAGGCGCTGGCGAAGAAGTTGACGGCGGTGGAGGAAGCGCTGTATCAGACCAAGAATCGGGCGAGCGAGGATCCGCTGAATTTTCCGATCATGCTCAATAATAAGCTGGCCTCGTTGCTGTCGGATATCACGATGGCGGATGCCCCGCCCACGGCGCAGCAGGACATGGTGTATGAGGATTTGGCGAGCAAGGTGAATGCGGAGTTGCGGAAGTTGGGTCAGATGATGGGGACGGATGTGCCTGTGTTTAATAAGCTGGTGCGGGAGGAGAATGTGCCTGCGCTAGTGGTGAAGCCGCAGCCGTAAAGATGGCAAACTATTTCATTTCTCGTGCGGGCGAGGACTTCGAATGGCTCAGGTGCTGGAGGAAGCGGGGCAAAACTTGTTCGGGAGATAATCCCTCAGTGGTGAGGAGTTTGGAGGTGATCGATATCATGGAGGCGTTGAAACAGAGTCTGATGATCTCCAAGAAGCCGGCTACATCTGCGACGGAGATTACCTCGGAGCTGCCGCCTCCAGAAATCGTGTGGCGAAGCGCTCGGAGTCGGGCTAAAGCTCTTCGCGTAGAGCGCTATTTCTCCGCACCGGCTGAGGCTCGCATCTGGGCCATACGGGCTTCATTGGCGCGCGTGAGATGCGGGGTGATTCCGAGCATTCGCTCAATCAACATCAGCTGACCACGATGATGCATCTCGTGTTCTTTTGGACTTAAAAGCATGTCGAAGCGAGTGCGGCTCGGTGGAGTACCCCCCTGCGGCATCGTGACTGCTTGGCCCAGGAATTCATCCGAAAGGGATTCTATTTGGGTGGCGTACTCTTCACCCATGGACTCGAGCAACGCGATGATCTCGGCTTTCGTGCGGGACTTGGCTTGCTCCTCCCGCAAGGGACCCATGAAGCCCATGAAATTGAAGCCTTCCATGCTGGTGCGCTTGTCGAGGAAAACGACCTGTTCTACGAACTTCGAACCGTAGGCCATGTGCGTGAGCAATTCGCCCACAGTGTGACTCCCCTCGGCGGGGCGAAAGCCGTACTTGTCTTCTGGAATTTCTTCGGCAATCTGAATCGTGTTCTTGCGAACAGTGCGGAAACTAGCTGCGAGTTCTTTTGCTCCGTAATAGTTCATAGAAGCCAGTTTAGCCTGCGAATGGACCACCTGTTTGTAATAATCAATACACCGGCGAAGTCAGCACTCCATCCTCCACAGACAGCAAATAAGTCACGTCCGTCTCGCCCGCCTTCATCCGACGCACTGAAATATTTCGATACGTCAACGGCGAACCAGCAACGCACTTCTCCGCCGGACCCGGCGCACTCAAGAAATAAGCAGCACCCTTACCCATCACCGACATAGTCCCATCCGCCCCCATCATCACCACAGTCTTCTCATCAATCCCAATCCCATACCGAGCACCCGACCTCGCGAGGAACACCACAAGCCGGCCCATGCGATCCCGCGCCACGAAATGACTATCGGTGATCGTCCCTCCCAAATGCGGAATCTTCAGAAAATCGCGCCCAATCGTCACCCGCGCATCGAACGGATTCGCGAGCGCATCACTCGACTTGATCGTGTCATGCAGCGCAGAGAAGTTATACTCCCCAAGCACGGCCAACCCCGCGCTAGTCCCCCCAACCGGAGCGCCCTTCGCGATCACAGCCTGAATCGCTTCCTGCACCGGAGTGCCCTGCCAGAAGTTGATGTAATTATCCTGGCTCCCGCCCGCGATGAACACCGCGCTGGCATTCCGAATCTTGTCCGCCATCTTGCGAGTTGCCCCATCACGCGAAGTAATGATGAGAGTCTCCACCGACTTCAACCCCGGGCAAAGCTTCCTGATATACGGATCGTAAGCATTCGTGCCAGAAGCCCGCAGCACCACAAAATCACCCCCGCCCGCCGCCTCGCACATGCGCTGAAAAGCCTCGTCCTGGTCCGTTCCGCCGCCCATGAGCGCCACCACCTGCGAAGTTCCCCGCAACGCACTCGAAACCTCATCGATCAAAGCAGCCTCTCGCTCAAGCGCAGCCGCCGCACGCGGGATCTGCGATTCAGCCTCCTTCCAATCCTTCCGGTCCATCGCTTCAAGGACTCCCGGCAAGGGCTTCGACTCATACCCGGTGTAAGCCCCCGGCGCATAAATCTGATTCTTGAACCAAGGCCGCCCCGGCAGACCCGCCGCATCAGTCAGCTTCGGACCGCTCTGCATTAACAGCCCATTCAGTTTCAAAAGAGCCGCGTCGTCGAGCTTCAAGCCAGCCGTCTCTACCTTCGAAACTTCCTTCGCGTAGCGATCTGCCGCACGCGTGATCAGGCCAACCGCATTCTGCAACGGAGCGAAGTTGAAGAAGGGGGGAACCTCCCGAACAGGCGGAGCATGCACCGGCTCCAGCGGATCGCTGGTAGCGCTGAAAACCCCTTCCTCGATCTGCTTATTGCGTTCGCCAATATCGTCCTGATTGGTCTTGAGCAGCTTCTCCACATCGGCTACATACTTCTTCACCGTATCCGCAAAGTTGGTGAAGTCGAACGGCAGCAGGTCGGCGCTGGCGAGCCGCATCACCGCAGTCCCCATAGTCTGCGACAGCGCACGCCCGTAAACAAAACCCGGATCGCCAAAGCGCGTATACCAGTAATAATCGTCGTAAATCGAGTGATAAATGCCGCCCTGGGCCTCGCCTCCATAGCGCAGATCAGCCGACGGAATACCAAGATGATGGATGAATGCGGTATAGTCGGACCCGTCGCCCATAGCCCCAATCCGCAAGTCGTCACGCTTTCGAATCTCGGCGCGCTCCTCGGCATTCTTGGCGCGAGAGATGTCCAGGAGTTGACGCCGCTTCCAGACTGAGATCCCCTTCTCCGGATCGGTGATGTCGCGCGCCACGGAGTTCACGAATTTTTCCAAACTGTGCGAGCCTTCGGCGCGGAAGTAACCGCGTCCATTCGTGTCGCTGTTGAAGTACGCCACGGCATGTTTCAGCAGCTCGTCCGAGTGCGCCTCCACCCATTCAGTGGACCCAAGCAGGCCAGGCTCCTCGCCATCCCAGGCGCAGTACACGATCGTGCGCTTCGGCTTCCAGCCTTGCTTTGCCAACTCGCCAAATCCGCGTGCCTCTTCCAGCAGAGCCACCAGGCCCGCAATGGGATCCTCCGCGCCATTCACCCAGGCATCATGATGGTTCCCGCGCAGCACCCATTCATCCGGCAGACTCGCTCCAGGCATGCGCGCGATCACGTCGTAAAGCTTCTTCTGATCCCAATTGGAAGTAACCTTTAGATGCACGCGAGCGGGTCCGGGGCCAATGCGGTAAGTGATGGGCAACGCGCCACGCCAGCGCGCGGGAGCCACGCGGCCCTGCAGTTCAACCAGCAGCGG
>JANXQZ010000083.1 GCA_025353235.1 Bryobacterales bacterium | reverse complement strand
GAAACTGACGGTTAAGGTGGGTGCGAGCAAACCAGGCCCCGGCGAAACGTTCGGATTGGAGATAGTGATCGTGAGAGTAGCCGTCTGGCCCGGAAAGAAAGGAGACGGAACGCCGGAGAACTGCTTGCTTATCACTGGCGGGGCGGGCGTTTGTGCAAGAGCCACCGCAGCCATAGCTAAGATGGTGAGCCCAACGTGAATCGGAGAGCGCGTAACGTGCAGGACGTCCTTAGAGCGAAAGCTCATCTCTAACCTCCATTGACCTTGATTCGGCCTGTCGTACATGGTTTTCAAATTCAGGCCATAACCTACTACGTTTCGAAGGACTTACCGATCACAGGGCAGGGGTGTTAGCGCTAGTGTGACCGCTGAGAAAACTGGGGCGAGAGCGGCAGTTTTCGAGTACACTAAGACACATAGTTCAGCAATAGTAACACGAATAGTTTGGCACTCCTATCCTCTCGATGGAGTAGCCGGACGGATTAGTGTTTCCTGAGCAAAGAAGAAAGGCGGGCTACTGACCTGACCGGTATTTGTACCAAGCAGCGACGCCTTGACGGCCGCTGCCGTCACACTACCGCATGTACCTTATTAGTGGCCTGGATCTGCTGGATTCCGAACTTGGCGCCTTTCAAAGTGCATGCATCCATGCTCGCCAGCATCCGCGACGTCGTCCGCCGCATTCCGCGGGGAAAAGTCTCTACTTACGGTGCAGTTGCGGGCGCTGCCGGCCATCCAGGATGTGCGAGACAGGTAGGGCGGGCGCTGCGGGACGCAAGAGGTCTGCCATGGCATCGCGTGCTGGGCGCGGGAGGAGAAATTGTACTCCCCGGAGGACAAGGGCTGGATCAGCGTATCCGCCTGGAGTTGGAAGGTGTGAAGTTCACTGGCCGTAGGGTGCGCATGAGCGAGCATGAGCATCACTTCAAGGTTCGAATCTAGCGGTGTCCGTCTAACTGCGAACTCCTGAAGCGAAGCTTTCTGCATCTAAGCACGAGAGGAGACACGGATGACGAAACAGACAGAGCTTGGCGGAAGCTTCACGCTTCCCGGTACTGCAATGAATTTGAAGCGAATGGGCTACGGTGCCATGCAACTTGCCGGTCCCGGGGTGTGGGGACCGCCTCGTGATGTTGATGCGGCAATCGCTGTTCTGCGAGAGGCTGTTGCGGCGGGGGTCAACCACATCGATACGAGCGATTTTTACGGTCCGCATGTGACCAACCAGATCATCAAACAGGCGCTACATCCTTATCCAGAGGGACTGGTGATGGTCACCAAAGTAGGTGCTCGGCGGCCAGAAGATAAGTCGTGGGTTCATGCGCTTTCGCGTCAAGAGCTGATCGATGCCGTTCATGACAATCTGCGAAATCTCGGACTCGACACGCTGGATGTCATCAATCTCCGGGTAGGAGGAGTGATGGGGCCTTCGGAAGGCTCAATCGAAGAACCGCTGACTGTGCTTGCGGAGCTCAAGCGTCAGGGCTTGATTCGTCATCTCGGTTTGAGCAATGTCAGTCCCGATCAGTTGACGGAGGGTCAGGCGATTACGGAGATTGTCTGCGTGCAGAACCTGTACAACCTGGCGCACCGGCATGACGACGCCATTATCGAGGACCTAGCGCATCGAGGCATAGCCTATGTGCCGTTCTTTCCGCTGGGAGGCTTCAGCCCGTTGCAATCGACGGCCCTTGACGCAGCCGCAGCGGCCCTGCAATTCACCCCAATGCAGGTGGCACTTGCCTGGCTGCTTCAGCGTTCGCCCAACATCCTGCTGATTCCTGGCACATCTTCGGTTGAGCATCTTCGCGAGAATCTCAGAGCTGCAACGCTACAACTTCCTGCCGAGATGATTGCCAGTCTTGACTTGATCGGCAAAGATTCCAAGCGACTACCAACGAACGTGTGAGATAAGCCGGGCGGTAACGGATTCGTGAGGAGGCACGTCTGCGATGGCGTGAGCCATCCCGTGCGGCCATACTTCGCAGCGCTATTTGCCACGCTGCTGTCCGTAACCGCCGTCGCGCAGGACGGCGCGCCAGTATTTCGAATGACGTCCGACCTTGTGCTGCTAGACGTTCAAGTGATCCAGAAAAAGACGAACCCTTCGACGGGGGCACTGCTTCGGAAGGATCTTCAAGTGTTCGAGGACGGCAAGCAGCAAGAGATCGCTTTCTTCAGCCGCGATGAGCTGCCGTTGTCGATCGTAATGCTCTTCGATATGACAGCCACATCGCGGGTCGTCCTGAAACGGCTGGCTCAAGGGGCGCGATCCGCGCTGAAACGCTTGAAGCTGGGCGATGAAGTTGCCGTAATGGTGTACGCGGCGCACGGGCGTGTTATCGACGGGTTCACTACGGATCGCGAGCGGACTGTTGCCGCGATTGAGCGTGCGGGCGGCGAGCACCAGCCGGGAGGCGCCTATTTCAACGAAGCTGTTTGGGAAGCTGCCGAACTGCTGCGAGAATCGGGTGCCCGTCTGGCAGGCGTGTTGTGATTTGGCTCACGGACAATTTCCCGAACGTAGCGCTG
>JANXQZ010000030.1 GCA_025353235.1 Bryobacterales bacterium | reverse complement strand
GAGCGCTCCTCGCGGCGGTCGCGCGTGTCGCACCAGCCATCAAACCAATCTGGACTTGGCGCGCTTGCTACCTCGTATGTAATGGTGCGGTCGCCCGTGACGCGAGCCTGCTCCCGAGCCTTGACCTGAAATGCCTGGCCGCCTCCGGTGACCTCGCCTTGGCCGCCGCGCACGGTGACGATCGTAGTCTCATTGTCCGGGTTGGCGTCGACGCGATAGACGCCCGGTCGCAGGAGTGAAAAGGCCAAGTTAGGCGTATCCACTTCAAACGTCTGGTTCTCGGCAAGCGCCCGGACGCGAACCTCTAAGCTTCCTTCAGAGAGCCGGATCTGAACGTTCTCGTCATCCAGATTGAGGAATTCGAACGCGGTCCTGGAGCTGAGCCGGAGGGCGGCCGATCCGACATGCAGTTCCGCACGCCCGTCCTGGTCCACCCAGAGCCGATCGCCTGTAGTCAGCGGCCGATTGACGCGGGCACCGGTCCAGTCATCCACTCCGCCAGGTTGAAATGACACCGTGCCGCTTAGGAAATTGATCCTTCCTACGCGGCCGGGAGGGTCGTTCTGCGCTGCCGCAATCCCAGCAACGCTTAGTGCCATGCACAGAATTCGTCCCAAAGCTCGCATTTGCATCACCTGTTACTTAGAGCCCCGGAGCGGGCGTAAAGTTATCAATCGATTCATTAAACTGCATGCATGTGAAGGCCCCTATATAATAGGACCTCGCATGTTTAGAAGCCTAGTTGTCTTCCTCACACTTTGCATGATTACCAACGCTGCTGTCAAGATCGAGAAGACCGCGTATCGCGGCTGGCCAAATTGTTACCGCATGTCAAACGGGGAAGTCGAGTTAATCCTGACTTCCGACGTAGGGCCGCGCGTGATTCGTTTCGGATTCGTGGGCGGGCAAAACCTGTTTAAGGAATTCCAGGAGCAAATCGGCAAGAGCGGTGAGAAGACTTGGCAGCCCCGAGGCGGGCACCGCATCTGGATGGCCCCGGAAGATGGCGTTCTATCGTACGCGCTGGACAATGCGCCGATACATGCCGAAGCGAAAGGCGACACCGTAGAGCTGACCGGCAACATTGAACCGGAAACCGGCTTGCAAAAAGTGATGATCGTGAGGCTGGGAGCGACTGGTTCGAACGTTGAGGTGACGCAGCGCATCGTGAATAAAGGAAGCAAGCCGCGCGACATGGCGACTTGGGGTTTGACGATGATGGCACCAGGAGGAACGGGGATTATCACGTTCCCGCCCAGGGGCAATCATCCCAAGGATCTGCCGCCGACAAATCCGCTCATTATGTGGGCTTACACGGATTTTAGCGATAGCCGCTGGCACTTCACCAAGAAATATCTCACGCTGCGCATGGATCCGAAGCAGGCGAGTCCGCAGAAGGTTGGAACGTTCAATAAAGACACCGTCGGCGCGTATCTGCTTGGATCGGACCTGTTTATCAAGCGGGCGTCGGCGCACGATCCGCTGAAACAGCCTGACTACGGGTGCAGCTACGAGACGTTCACGAACGATCAGTTCCTGGAGATGGAAACACTGGGGGAGATCCATCACC
>JANXQZ010001192.1 GCA_025353235.1 Bryobacterales bacterium | reverse complement strand
CGTCGCGGCCTCGATCAGATCTGCGATGTGCGCTCCGCCTACTCGCGCTGAAGTCTCCAGAAAGTAGAGCTTGCCATTATCGCCTTCAATAAATTCGGTGTGAGACACGCCCCGCTTCAGGCCCATGCCTGCCAGCACTCGCTCATTCTTCTCTAGCAAGGCTTGCGAATCTTTCGACTCGCGCTGGAGCAAGTGGCTCGTGAAGATGCCGCCGCTCTGAGAGACATCGATGGGCGGATATCCATAGCGGCTCGCTACGGCAAAAACGATTTGATTGTTGTACACGATGGAGTCAACGTGACAGACGTCGCCCGGCACGAATCTCTCTACCAAGTAGAATGACCGCTGATCGCCCAGCGCGTTATCGAAGTGGTGCAGTTCGTCCGCAGAATTGACCTTCTTGATTCCGATCGCACCCGCCATCATACGCGGTTTCAGGACCCATGGGGGAGGCACGCGATCTGTAAACTCGCGCACTTTTTCATCGTTCAGAAGGTGCACGAATTCCGGCACCTCCAAGCCTGCCTCAAGCGCCTTCACCCGCATTGCCAGCTTGTCGCGAAAGAAGCGGGTACTGGTCTCGCCCATGCCCGGACAGCGCAGATGTTCGCGAATGGAGGCGGCCATCTCCAAGTCGAAGTCGTCCAGCGGCACGATAAGATCGATGTCACGCGTTCTGGCGAGATGGCTGATCGCCAGAATCGTGTCGTTGCGGTTCCATGCCTTATCGGTATCGGGCATGTAGAAAATGTCTTCGAGGCTTTCCATTGGCCACTCAGCTTTGTCCCGCAGGCTCAAGGAAGTTAGCAGAAAGACGCGCGCGCCCTGCCGCTTACACTCGCGCAGAAAGTCGTGGCCCTTCTCGTAGCTGGCGATGCAGAGGACCGTCACAAGGTCCCCGACGCCGACTGATTCGGCTCCCAGAGCACCTCTTCGACGCCCAGCCGATGATTCACCCAGCGGCTCCAGACGAAGAGCGCGTCGCTCAAACGGTTGAGGTAGCGCACAGCATCTTCGGGCGTTGGTTCTTCCCGCGCCAGGGCCACTGCTAACCGTTCGGCGCGGCGGCAGACGGTCCGGCAAACGTGCAGCTCCGTGTTGAGCCGCGTCCCGCCTGGCAGCACGAAGCTGCGCAACTCTGGGAGGTTGTCGTTCATGGCATCGATCTCTTTCTCGAGTTGCGCCACTTCAACGCCGGTTACACGCGCCTGTTTTGGGTGAACGTCCTCGGGCAACGTGGCGAGAATCGATCCGAGATTAAAGAGTTCATGCTGCACGCGCTTGAGGATCGCAGCTAATTCCGGCAAGCCTTCTGCGGCGGAAAGGCAGGCCATCCCAACGAAGGAGTTCAACTCGTCGACGGTTCCATAGCACTCGATGCGCAAGGCGTCTTTCGGGAGCCGCTGGCCGCCGGCGAGGCTGGTGTCTCCGCTATCTCCACGTCTGGTGTAGATGCGGTTCAAGGCAAGCCGAGGCTCGCTGAATTTAGTTTCGTCCATCTTTACTGGCTTAGTCCGCATTGATTGTGGGGCGG
>JANXQZ010001181.1 GCA_025353235.1 Bryobacterales bacterium | reverse complement strand
AACGATCAGTTTGCGGAGCTTCATCTTTGCCCCTTTTTGAATGAACATAGCGGAAGTGCGGACAGGGCAACTTCATCGGAGTGAAACTAACCTTGAATTAGATTCAATCAGCTTAGCACGCCGGAAAATTGACGCTCTGCCCAGGGCCTCGCATTTTGGCGCTCGGACTGTGCGCCTCTTCCGCTAATTCGGCTAAGCCTGTCACAATGGTCGCATGCAGGTGTCGCGCCTACTGCGTTTAAAACCGCAGGGTTCTTTCCTGATGGTGCCTTAGCTAGTGACCCCCGATCTAATCGCGCGCCGAGTCGCGATGGTGAGCATCTTTGTGAGCGCCGGGCTCGCGGCGCTGAAGATTACCATTGGATTGAAAGCGCACTCCACCGCAGTAGTCTCGGATGGGTTCGAATCTGCGGCTGACGTGCTCGCCTCCGGATTTGTTCTCTTGGGACTCACACTCGCTGCCAAGCCCGCCGATGAAGACCATCCTTACGGGCACGGCAGGTTTGAAACTTTGACAGGCCTTCTGGTAGGGCTCCTGCTCTCGGCCACCGGGGTTCTAATCTGCGTGCGAGCAACTGGCCGGCTGTTCGAGGTTCAACATCAGCCCGCAGCGTACGCTGTTTGGCCGATGTTCGCTTCCATTGGAATCAAGTCCGTAAGCTGGTGGTTCAAACGGTTGTACGGGCAACGCATCCGGAGCGATTCGCTGCTGGCCGATTCGCAGAACGACGCTGTTGATATCCTCTCAGCCGTCACCGCGCTGATTGCTTTGGCGATCACTCTCTTGGATCCAGTCCGCTTTGTTGCTGCCGACCATATGGGCGGCTTTGCGGTTGGGCTGATCGTGATTTTCTTAGGCATCCACGTGATCCGCGACACCACCAATCACTTAGTGGATACCATGCCTCCTTCACCATTGCTGCTCGAGATTCGGAACATGGCCATGAGCGTTCCAGGCGCTCTCGGCGTTGAGAAATGCTACGCGCGTAAGACAGGCCTGAAGTATCACGTGGACCTGCATCTTGAGGTGGATCCATCCATGACGGTGAGAGAGTCGCACGAGATTGCGACGAACGTAAGGATCAAGATTAAAGAGGAATTGGACTGGGTGGCTGACGTTCTGGTGCACGTGGAACCGCACGCCGACTGAGAGCGCCGAGGTGCGCCGCGCCGAATAAGCCGGCCTCGTTGCCGAGAGTCGCTTTCTCTATCCTTGTATCGGTGTTTCGGAAAGCGAACGACCTCCTGCGTGTTTCAGCGAGCATGGCTGGTGCGAACTGGTCCCATGCGGGAAGCGGGCCGCCGCTCAGAAGGTATAGCGGGAAATTGAAAATGTTGATCAAAGTGGCGAGCGCGATCCCAAGCGATCGGCCGACGATGTCGAAGATCATGATGGCTTTCTCGTCCCCCTGGAGCGCGAGGTTATAAACGTCTTCAGAACTCAGGTCCGCGCCCAGGTGCATCATCTTCGCCATGCCAGTGATCGCGGTGGCTGAGGCATGCTTCTCCAGGCAGCCTTGATTGCCGCACCCGCATGGGTTTCCATTCGGAACTACCGTGATGTGGCCGATCTCCCCTGCCATTCCCAGATAGCCGTGCAGCACCTTTCCCCCGGATATAATGCCTCCGCCAATTCCGGTGCCTAGCGTCAGCAGCAATAGATCGTCAACCCCCTTGCCGGCTCCCATCCAGTGCTCGCCCAGGGCTGCCGCATTTGCGTCGTTTTCAAGCACGACGGGCGCTCCCAGTTTCTCTTCGATCACATCCCGCACGGCGAGGCCTTCAAACTCCGGAAGGTTGTTTGAGTTGAGGATGATGCCTTGCTCCATCAGGATGAATCCTGGCAGGCAGACACCGACGCCGAGCAGTTGGCTGCTCCCGCATTCGTCTCTCAGCTTGTGGATGGATGAGACGATGTCGTCGATCACGGTGTCTCGGCCATAGGACAATTTTGCTCGGCCTGCGATGCGGGAGAGGATTCGGCCATCTGTGGTGATCGCGGCGGCGCGGAGATTTGTCCCGCCAAGGTCAACGCCTATTGAATACTGATCCATTTAACTCCAGAGTCGCACCGCTCCCTCACGGTCACGGCTCGGTAAAACACGTAACACGTGCAAGCATGACCTAACCGAGCCGTGACCGACCGGGAGCGGCCACTACAGCTTATACGGTGCCCGGTATTGATACGCGAGCAGCCTATTCGCAGCGGCGTTATTCGGAAAGCGCTCCGTGCGGGGGTCCCATTCCAAGTAACTCTTGGTCTTGTAAGCGATGTTGCCGATCAGCGTTGCCGATGTGGAGAGATGCCCGGTTAAAACGTCGCAGTTGCATTTAGCGCGGCTCTTCACGCAATCCAGAAAGTTGCGAGCATGAAACGCCGTATCGGAACTGCCGCTGACTTTTCGGCCTTCGATTACTGCGTGCTTGCTCGATGGATAAGCCTTCTCCGATGTGCGGTCCAGCGGTGTGCGAGCCGGGAAATCTCGATCCGAAATCTTCTCGGGAACGATCTCCCATCGATTGCCGTGCAAGTATAGCGTCCCTTTGGTTCCACGCAATTCCATCTCGGAATTCTGAGCGTTCCACGGAGCGCTGCTGGCGTTATATTGCGAAAAGGTCACGAGCGTGGGACCGTCGAACTGCCACAGAACATCCAGCGTGTCGGGAATCTGGCGATTGTCCTGCACAGCAAACTTGCCGCCCATAGCCGTAACAGTCTGGGGAGCGTCCTGCCCCAGGCACCAGCGCATCATGTCCATGTAATGCACCCCGAAATTGGTGACCTGTCCGCCAGAATAGTCGTAAAACCAGCGAAATTTGTAGAACTCGCGATTCTTGTTGTAAGGAACGAAAGGTGCGGGTCCAAGCCATTTGTCCCACTCTTCCGGACTGGGAGGCGGTCCGTTGTCGGGCTTGCCAATGCCGACGGGCCATTCGTTTTGGATGTGGAACGCCTTGGCCACGGTCACTTGGCCAATCGCTCCGGATTGCACCGCGTCTACGGCTTCCTTCAGAAACCTGGCAGAGCGACGGTGAATGCCCACCTGCACTACGCGGTTGCTTTCGCCAGCGACCTTGACCATCTCACGCCCTTCCGCAACCGTGAGCGAGAGCGGCTTCTCGACATAGACATCCTTGCCCGCGCGGCACGCGTCCACAAACATAATTGCGTGCCAGTGATCCGGCGTCGCGATTACGGTGGCATCCACGTTTTTATCTGCGAGCAGCTTGCGATAGTCGTTGTACTTCGTCGGGGTGGCGCGCGATTTCTTGGCGGCGAAGTCCATGTAGTCGGTGCGCAGGTCACATACAGCGACGGTTTGCTGATCGCCATGCTCCAGGAACGCGTCGTGCACTTGATCCCCGCGATTGCCGAGTCCGATGTAGCCCATGCGAACACGGTCATTCGCGCCCAGGATGCGTGAATAACTGAGCGCGGTGAGCGCGAAGGTTCTGCGGGAGATGTCATTCATATGAAACCTTTTTACTATAATCTGGTTGGCATGTTCTTTCGGGCCCTTGCAATTCTTCTCGTCACCGCTATGAGCACACCCGCAGCAGCGAGGATCTTGGTTCACGGCCACCGCGGCGCACGAGCCATGTTTCCCGAAAACACGATTCCCGCTTTCGAGTATGCGATTCGAGCGGGAGTGGATGTTCTAGAACTGGATGTGGCCGTTACCAAGGACAATGTCTTGGTAATCTCGCACGATCCGCACTTGAACCCGGTGATTTGTAAAGGGCCGGTGCCGAATGCGCTGATTCGCAGCCTGACGTTCGCCCAAGTGCGGGAGTACGACTGCGGCGCGTTGAAAAACCCCAAGTTCGCGAAGCAGCAGGCCGTGCCTGGCACTCGCATTCCAACGCTCGATGAGGTGCTCGGGCTGTCTACTCAGGGGAGCATTCAGTTCAATGTCGAGACGAAGATCTTCCTGGATCACCCCGACTACACCCCAGCTCCGGAGGTGTTCGCCAAGCTAATGTTGGATGTGATTCGCAAGCATCATCTCGAGTCGAGAGTGATTCTGCAATCGTTCGATTTCAGAACGCTGCATGCGATGAAGAAGCTAGCGCCGGAGATTCGGCGTTCGGCTTTATATGAAGGAAAGGCGAGGAGTTTCGTTGAGATCGCGCGCGAGGGTGAGGCTTCAATTATCTCGCCTGAGTTTATCTTGGTTACGGCGGAACAGGTGAAGGCTTGCCATGCTGCTGGAGTTGAGGTGGTGCCTTGGACTGCGAATACTCCGGTGGATTGGGATAGGTTGATCGACGCGGGAGTAGATGCGATTATCAGCGACGATCCGGCGGGGCTGATTGCACACTTGAAGGCGCGCGGGCTGAGGTAATTTTTCAGCCTTCAAAGTAGGGCAGGTTGCTAACCTGCAGCCGATTGGCAATCGGC
>JANXQZ010001177.1 GCA_025353235.1 Bryobacterales bacterium | reverse complement strand
ACGGCCCGAACCTTCCCGTCCAGCTGAGACGGCCACAACTGCGCCTTCAACGATGCCTGACACGGCCACGAAAGCACGCATTGAGGAATTGCTCAGTCGCATCCAGGACGCCTATTTCGACTACAACCAAAAGTTGATTCGCCCGGACGCGGAAACCGCTCTGAAGACCGACGTTCAAACTCTCTCCGAGATTATCCGTCAGTATCCGGATTACAAGCTGACCATCGAGGGCCATTGCGACGAGCGCGGATCCGACGAATACAACCTCGCGTTGGGCGAGGCGCGCGCCCGGCAAGCTCTGGAGTATATGTCGAGCCTCGGGTTGCCCAGCAATCAATTAAAGATCGTCAGCTTGGGCAAAGAAAAACCCGCCTGCACCGAGCACGACGAAGCTTGCTGGCAGAAAAATCGCCGCGCCCACATTACGCAAGCGCAGTAGGGTTAGGTTGCAGTGCTGGTAAAATGATGTGACCCAATGCAAGCGACTCTTGAACTGGCAGAACGCATTTCGCTGATTAGCGAATCCTCGACGATGAAGGTGGCGGCCGACGCGGACCGCCTTCGCAGGGAGGGCCTGGACGTCGTCGATTTCGGCGCGGGCGAACCGGACTTTCCGACCCCCGACAACATCAAGAATGCCGCGATCGACGCGATTCATGCCAACTTTACCAAGTACACGCCCGCTGGCGGCGTGATCGAGTTAAAGAAGGCGATCTGTTCACGGCACCATCAAGACTACGGAACCAACTACGTTCCCGGCGAGTGCCTGGTCACGGTAGGCGGGAAGCATGGGATTTTTAACCTCACGCAGGCTTTAATTCAGCCCGGCGACGAGGTGCTGATTCCGATTCCTTACTGGGTAACTTATAAGGACGTAGTGAACTACGCGGGCGGCAAGTGCGTATTTGTCGATACTGACGAGGATGCCGGCTTCACCTTCACCGCTAAAGATCTTGAGCCGCATATCACCTCTCGAACGAAACTGCTGATCATCAACTCGCCCTCAAACCCGAGCGGTGCGGTGCTGTCGCCCGAGGAGTTCGGGCGTATTTATGAGATGGCCAAGAAGCACGGCGTGCTTCTAATGACCGACGAGTGCTACTGCCGATTTCTCTACGATAGCGACCCGTTCTCGATCGCAGCCATGCCCGGCGCCAAGGACCATGTTGTGGTGGCCGGCTCGCTCTCCAAAACTTACGCAATGACGGGCTGGCGGATCGGGTTTGTGCTCGCACCGAAGCCGATCATCGATGCCATGGGGAAGCTCCAAAGCCACAGCACGTCCAACCCGACATCCATCTCGCAAAAGGCGGCGATCGAAGCCGTTTCTGGATCTCAGGAATCGATTCCAGTCATGCTAGCCGAGTATCGCAATCGGAGGGATTACGTGATCCAGCGTTTGCGTGCTATCCCTGGAGTGAAAATCGTGGAGCCACGAGGGGCATTTTATGCCTATCCGAATATATCGGTGGCGTTCCGCAATGGGATTACTTCCGCGTTGCAGTTCTCTGATCGGCTGTTGCAGCAGGCGCGTGTTGCCGTCGTTCCGGGCGAGGCGTTCGGCACCAACGAGCATGTTCGCATCTCCTACGCAACGTCCATGAAAGAACTGGAGCGCGGCCTTGATCGGATCGAGCAATTTATCCGAGAGCAATAGACCCGTCCGTTTGCCGTCGCTGGCTAAGGAGAAAGTGTGGGGATCCACCCACCTTTCTCCTTGGTATCCCGATTCGGACAAGAACATCGGGGAGGTTTGGTTTGAGGCAGACCTGCCGCTGCTGGTGAAGTTTATTTTCACCAGCGAGAACCTTTCCGTGCAGGTGCATCCCGATGACGACTTCGCGTCTAAGTATGAAAACTCGCGCGGGAAAACGGAGATGTGGCACATTCTCCGGGCCGAGCCGGGAGCGCGCATCGCTATCGGGTTTCACGAGGCAATCAGCCCCAACCATCTGCGCTCTGCATCCGCTTCCGGGGAGATCGAAAAGTTGCTGAAATGGGTGAACGTGCGCGCGGGCGAAACCTATTTCATTCCTGCAGGAACGGTGCATGCCATCGGCGCGGGAATCGCGCTTTGCGAGATTCAGCAGCATTCCGACGTTACGTATCGGCTGTACGATTATGGCCGCCCCAGGGAGTTGCATTTAGACAAGGCGGCCCAGGTAAGCAGCTTACGCGCGCATGAGGGCAAGCCGGTTCCGCTCCCTATTGCAAGCGAGTACTTTCATACCAATCTGCAAGAGGCGAGCAAACCGCTCCAATATGCGGCCGATCCCGCCCGCTTCCAATTGTTGGTGATTTTGGAAGGAGCTGGAACCATCGCGGGTCAGGCATACAGACTTGGAGAAGCTTGGTATGTTCCGGCTGGAATTGAGCCGTTTACCATCGAGCCGGATCGAGCTACTCGAATGCTGCGGACGCAACCGCCCTAGCCTAAAACGTGAGTACGAATTTTCCGATGCCGTCGTCGTACTTCTCGCAGCGCTCGAAGATGGGTTGGATATCAGAGATCGATTGCGAATGCGTGAGCACCGGCACAAATCGCTTGGGCTGTTCGGACAGAAGCCTGAGCGCAGTCTCGGAATCGCGGTTGGATCTCCTCACGCTGTAGAAGGTGAGCTCCTTGCGACGCAGCAAGTGGAAAGCTAATTTCACGTACTCATCCGAGGGGATCCCGGTAATCACTACGCGGCCCGCGTTCCGGGTGGCCTTCAAGCTCTGCGTGATGGTGTCCTGTTTCGTGGCGCAATCGAGAGTGACATCCACTCCGCGTTGGCCAGTCTCGCTTAAGATCTGCTTGACCGGATCTACTTGAGCGGGGTCGATTGCAGCGTCGGCACCCATCATCAACGCCAACTCGCGGCGGTGCGCTACTGGCTCTACTGCCCACACCCTGGATGCGCCAGCCAGTTTCAATCCAGCGATAGTCAACAAGCCAATAGGTCCGGCGCCGAATACGAGCGCGGTCTCCCCAGGCTTCACGGCTGCGAATTGCATCGAATGCAGGATAATCGCGAAGGGCTCCACCAAGGTGCCTTCGCTCAGGCTCAGATTGCGCGGCAGAGCGAGCAGGTTGTGCGCCGGAAGATTCACCAGTTCCCGAAAAAAACCCGGATCGCCCGGCGTGCTCAAAAAACGCAAATGATTGCAGACGTTGTGATGTCCCGTCATGCAAAACTCGCAGTGATAGCAGTACAGCGCGGGTTCCAGCACGGCGGCATCGCCCTTTTGCCAGCCAGTCACGCCTGTGCCGATCTTAGCCACCACTCCCGTTGGTTCATGCCCGAGCACCATCGGATAAACGCAACGCGCGTCGCCGATTCCACCCTCGCTAAAATAATGCAGATCGGACCCGCAGATGCCCACGGCTTTGACGGCCACCTGAATTTCTCCGGGGCCGGGATCGGGAATCGGCGTCTGATCCAGCAGCCGAAACTCGCGCTGGTTAGAAAGTTCGGCTACAAGCATTGCGGTTTGAAACCGGAGCCTTCATTTCTTGAATAGATTGTCGAACGCCGTTCGGGCGTCGCTGGGCGTGCGCTGACCGGAGCCGTTCACCGGCATTTGGTTCGAGTTTGAGGGGGCCGCTGGAGCCACATCGCGCGCAATCGTGACGCGCGGATTGAAAAGCTCGCAATCGTTAGCTTGGTCCTTCAGTGGAATCCGCACCTGGATCGGCTTCATGCACTGGAATCGAGTGGACGGTTCGAAATGCGCGCATTGCTTACAGCAATGCAGTGCGACGCTGCACTTGGGGCAGTTCCCTTTCCAGTTAACTTCGAGAGGCAGAGCCGTGGAGCAATTGAAACATCGTGACGCAGCGACGTTCTGAAGCAGCCTGGGCAGCCTCGGTCCGGTAATATCGATAGAAGGCCTAGGCCCGGTAGGCTTGGGGCGATCTTGCCGGTGGCCATTGAATTCGCGCTTCGAATCCATATAGCCCTGCTGTCTGTATTTACGGTCTTCGTCCATTTGTCGATCCGACTCCTGAGGATTGTCGATGAGGTGCCAGACGTGTGGCAGTTTGCGTTCACTTTCCCTGCAGTCGCGTGGCCAGAACCGCGAACCCATCTGTTTCGGAGGAATTGGGCGGAAGCCGGAACGGATTCAGAAAACGAATCCTGCTGCCTAAGTACTTGTGTACCACGAAATTGAATGAAAGCCAACACAATTTTGCACTTAGGACTTTCCATTTGGGTGATAGGGAGCGCGCTTTAGTACCAGTTACTGCCTGCCTTGTAAGCCGCCTACTTAGCCGCCTAGTTAGAGTTTGCGCAAGCGAAAGGTTTGAAATACAGGCCGCCCATTCCGATCGTAATAGAGTTCGACCGGGACCTTCATATATCGCTGTACTTCTAAAAACTTAGCGATCCCCGCGTTTACACCATGGAATTGTTCCATTCGTTCCGTGTAAGCAACCCAGAGCGTATTGCTGTTTAGCAGACTGGGCTCCTGTTTGGGCGGCTCCTGACGAAATCCGTCGCTAGCCCAGACCAGCGGAAGTTTACCCTGGTCAAGAACCTCCAGCGGCTCCACCATACCCCAATCCGCGATAGCAATGTTATCCACATGGACCTTTCTTAATCCTTCTCCAAGAGAGTAAATGGCATCGGTCCAACTGCCAGCCGAGCCGTTGCGGGCGAACTGATAGAGATACTGATTTGTAACCAGGATATTCATTGTTACAAAACAGACTGTCCCAAGCCAGACCAACGCGTGTCCTGTTTTGCCCCACCGTTGTGCCATTTCGGCAAGCGCAATCGCAATCAGGAGGTGAGGAATAGGCCATAACAAGACAACGTGGTGCGCCGAGCCTCCTGCTTCCTTAGTAATCCCCATTTGAAACCAGGCGACTACCGTTGTAATTGCGCAGAATAGAACTAAGCGAAAGGCCAGGGTTCCTCGAAGGAAAGGCAAGCAGACCAGCGCGGCAATCAGCGCCCATTCCAACCCGTTGTGTTTGCGCTCTCCAACTTTAGCTCGCAACCAGAATGAAAACGACTCCACGGCTGTGCGGGGCTGGCGCGGATGATCCATCTCATCCTGGTTGGCCAAATAACCGAAGAGGGCGGCCCCTTCCCAAGTAGCCCTGAGGGCAAAGGATTTGGAATACAATTCCTGAGTGGTAAATCCAGGAGCTGAGTGAAACGTTGGAAATCCGCTGCTCACGTTATAAACGATTAGGGGCAAACAGCCGAAGAGAAAGGCGAGGGCGGCCACAGACACTTTTATCCAAAGACCTCGGCCTCGAATATTGAACCAAAGCTGGCGCGGGAAGACGAGCAGGGTGGCGATCACCAGGCCTCCGAAGAGCCACGTGAAGAGAGCCTTGTCCCACAGCGCGAGACCAATGCAGAATGCGGCTCCTGCGAGCAGCCAAAGACGGCGACGCAGGTGAAATTGCAGCGCTAGAAGAACTGCGGCCATCGAGAGGAAGTGCTAGAAGAACTGCGGCCATCC
>JANXQZ010001154.1 GCA_025353235.1 Bryobacterales bacterium | reverse complement strand
TGCGGAGTTCCTCGAGTTTCACCCCACTCTGTTCTTCGGCGTGCCGACGATGTATGTTCGCCTGCTGGATCTTCCTGTCGAGCAAGCGCGCGAGATCGGAACCTTCATGAGGCTGTTCGTGTGCGGCTCCGCTCCTCTTGCTCCGCAGGTTTTGGAGGAGTTCCGCTCGCGTTATGGTCATACAATTCTCGAGCGCTACGGCATGAGCGAAACACTGATGAACATTGGGAATCCGTACCTCGGCGAGCGTCGGGCAGGCAGCGTCGGCTGGCCGTTTCCTGGTCTCTCGGTGCGCTTGCTCAATGCGGAAGGCGAGCCGGTACGGGACGGCGAAACGGGCGAACTATATTTGCGCGGCCCGAATATTTTCCCGGGATACTGGCGTCGCGAAGAGGCGACGCGGGCTGCGTTTTCGGACGGCTACTTCCGCACTGGCGACCTTGCGATACGGGAGGCGGACGGCTACTACACCCTGTGCGGCCGCAAGAGCGACCTGATCATTTCGGGAGGCTTCAATATTTATCCACGCGAAATCGAAGAGTTCCTGATGGAGCAGGACGAGGTAGTTGAAGCAGCCGTGGTCGGGATTGCAGATAAGCATCGAGGGGAGGTGCCGTTGGCTTACTTGGTTCTGCGGGGGGTGCTGGATGCTCCGGCACTCGAAGCGCTTTGCCGTGAGAAGCTAGCTTCGTTTAAGGTTCCACGGGCGTTTATAGAGGTGAAGGAGTTGCCGCGCAATGCCTTGGGTAAGGTGCAGAAGCACTTGTTGCCGCGCCCGTGAGCGGTGCTAGAATAAAAAACGTCGGCACTGGCGAAGTGGCGGAACTGGCAGACGCACCAGACTCAAAATCTGGCGAAGTTCACTCTTCGTGTGGGTTCGACCCCCACCTTCGCCACCACAATCCTTTCAACAACTTACAGAAATAACTTGCACTCGTCGGGCAATATCGTACGATGAGACATAGGATTGAACCTCTATCGTCGCCACCGGCGTGATTGCAAATCCGATCATCCAGAGGACTCCAAGAGCAGCGATCTTGAGGAGCGGAAGAAGGGCTGGAAGCGTTGCGACTGCCCCATATTTGCGTCAGGAAGGCTCGCCGGAAAATTCAAGCGCCAGAGCACAGGCAAGTGGGAATGGAGTGATGCCAAGGCCGTTTTAGAGATCTTTGAGAGGGCGGGAAGTTGGGATGCCAGTCGCCCGACACCCCCAAGTCCGAAGGGCAGATACCGAGCCGAAACGTACCACAATCGCCGAAGCCACGGAAGCCTATTTAGCCAAATGCGAAAATCGCGGCATTGAAGTTCCCACCCTCCGTAAATACCGGACATTTATTAAGCAGCTCCGCGCCTACTGCGATACCAGGAGCTATGTCATGCTCGACCAGCTTACGGTTTCG
>JANXQZ010001118.1 GCA_025353235.1 Bryobacterales bacterium | reverse complement strand
GTTACGACCGGCCCAGTTCTGCAAAGCAAAGAAATCGATCTCGCAAAAGCGGAAATCGAGCGCGTAAGTGAATTAGTCAAGGCTGGAGCTTTGCCCCGCGTTCGCATGGAGCAAGCCGAGGAAAAGCTGGCGGATGCCCAGGATGATGTGATTCTGGCCCGCACCCTGTACGGCGAGCTTCCCATTAAAGACTTGAACGATCAAATGGCGCAAGACATGGTTGCCGCCGCTCAACGCCGGGTAGAACGCCAGATGGTGAAAGTGACCCAGGCTCAAAAACTCGTGACTGACGGCGTGATCGCGCAATCAGAAATCCAGCCGTTGCTCGAAGAGCTCAATCTGCGACGCATGAATCTCAATCTGGCCCACTCGCGTTCGAAATTGATTGGCGAGCTTGCAGCCATCACCCGTTATGAACATTCGATGCAAGCGCTCCAGGCCGCCACGCGCATTGAACCCTACACGGACTACAGGCTCGGGAGCATGGTTCACTTCGAGGGCAACGGCATGCTTTTAGGGGGACGCGATCTGCAGGTGCTGGAAACAGTTTTTCAGAAGCACTTTGACCGCACGCTGCCGATCAGCGCGGATGGCCAGACAGCCGTTCACAATTCGCTTGGATTCGACCATCATGGTCGCGTTGATGTGGCGTTGAATCCGAACGAGCCTGCCGGCATTTGGCTTCGTCACTATCTCGAGGCCAAGCGAGTTCCGTATTACGCCTTCCTGCGCGCGGTTCCCGGAAAGGCCACCGGAGCGCACATCCACATCGGTCCAGGCAGCATGCGGCTGCACAACGCCGATTAAGCGGCATGGCGCTTGTACCGCACGTCTTCCTGACTGCCGAACAGATTCAGAAGCGAGTACGGGCCATGGGCGAGCAGATCTCCGCCGACTACCCGGAAGGCCCCATTTATCTCATCGCGGTGTTGAAGGGTGCTTTCATCTTCATGGCGGATTTGTCCCGCGCCATCAAGACTCCTTCTCGAATCGAGTTCATGGGCATTTCAAGCTACGGGAAGGACAAGACAAGTTCGGGCCAAGTCAAGGTAACGAAGGATCTGGACGTATCGATTGAAAACCACCACGTGCTGGTTGTCGAAGATATCATCGACAGCGGGGTTACTCTCACCTATCTGATCAACTTGCTCCAGCAGCGGCATCCGAAGTCCATTCGCGTCGCTACTCTGCTGGATAAGCCCGACCGGCGACTTCGACCGGTGGAAGTCAGCTACACCGGCTTCAAGATCCCCGATGAATTCGTGGTTGGTTACGGCCTGGATTTCGCCGAGGATTACCGCAATCTGGGCGACATCTGTGTGCTAGCCGAAGAACAAATCCCAGTTGGCCATTCAACTCCTGCCATCTCCTAGGGCCAGCAGGCTGGAGCGCACGGCCAGGCAGCGATGTCACTTGTTCTCCTGTTTCGCCTATGTCATGGGTCGTCTTGGCTTGCCTGGCTTTCCCAGCGCATAGGATATATCGGAAGCTGTCACGTGGCTGCGCTGCAATGGTAAGTTGAATGGGTTAGCGAACTTCGTACACCACTAGCTGCGCCGAACTGCGCTACGCTAACTCAGAATGGAAGAGAATCCAGCGATACATCCCAATCTCCTCGGCCGCGTGGCCGTAGTTACTGGTGCGAGCCGAGGCATTGGCAAGGCCCTCGCCCTCCGCCTCGCTCAAGAAGGAGCCGACGTCGTAATCGCCGCGAAGAGCGAACAATCCACCGATCGCCTGCCTGGCTCCATCCACGCCACCGCCGACGAAGTCCGCGCGCTCGGTCGACGCGCCCTGGCCGTTCCCACCGACGTCCGCAACGAGGATGCAGTCCGCAATCTGATTGAGGCCGCAATCGCAGAATTCGGGCGCTTGGATATTCTCGTCAACAACGCCGGCGCGATCTGGACCAAGCCGATCCTCGAAACACCTCCGAAGCGGTTCGATCTTATGATCGGGGTTAACGTGCGGGCCGCTTACATCGCCTGCTACTACGCGCTGCCGCACATGGTCAAGCAGCAATGGGGGCATATCCTGAATATGTGTCCGCGACTTTCCGTAGCCCCTTCGCCCGGCAAAATCGGCTATATGATCTCGAAGCTCGGAATGGCGCGGATCGCTATCGGCATTGCGGAAGAGCATCGCGAAGACAATATCGCCGCCAACACGCTTTGGCCGCGCACCATCATCGAAAGCCAAGCATCCATCAACCTCGGCATGCAGGACAAAAGTCAGTGGCGCACTCCGGAGATTGTCTGCGACGCTTCGATGGCGATCTTTGGCCGCGAACCTTCCACCTACACGGGGCATCAATTGATTGATGAACAAGTTTTGTCGGTCCTGGCCGGGATCACCAACTTCGACGGGTATTGGTGCCTGGGCCAACCGCCGGCGAATCCGATTTATATTGATACTTGGTAGGCCCAGTCTGTCACTTCCATACTTCCAAGACGGTTTGGCTAAATCAGCCGCTCTGCGACTTGTTTTAGCCGCTTTATTCTCGATTTCGCTGTGCATGGCCGCGATTGACGACTCGCAGTTTAATGGTCGATGGGACATCGCCGTGAGCGGGGATACGCCGCGCACCCGAGCCTGGTGGCTGGAGGTAAGCGGAGCCGGCACCGATGCCTTAAAGGGCAAGTTCGTCGGCGCACCGGGGGGTCAACTGGACGACATTCCAAAGCTTTCCATTGCCGACGGAGAGCTGCGGTTTGTGTTCGACCGCCACTATCGAAAAGAGTCCAAGGGCTTCCAAAGAGGCCTGTATTGGGCCCGCCTGGACAATGGCAAGCTGAAAGGAACGTTCGAGATCGAGGGCGATCCGGCTACGTACCTCGAGTGGAACGGATCCCGTGCCCCTATCCTGCCGGAGAAGGATGACGGCAACTGGAAGCGAGGCGACCCGCTCCAGTTGTTCAACGGACGGGATCTCTCGGGATGGCAGCCGATCACGCCGGGGAGGCCTATGGGGTGGACTGTCCGAGATGGCGTCTTGACCAATTCACAGACTGCGGGGGACATTGTTTCGGACAAGAAGTTTTGGAACTTCGATCTGCATGTCGAGTTCCTGGTGGCCGAGCGAAGCAACAGCGGAGTGGGGCTGCGCGGCCGCTATGAGATTCAGATCTTTGAAGATTACGGAGATCCAACGGGCAAGCATGGGAACGGTGCCCTGTACGGCCGAATCCCGCCGAAGGTAAACGCCAGCAAGCCCGCTGGCGAGTGGCAGACCTTCGATATTCGCCTGGTGGGTCGGCAACTCTCGGTTACGCTGAACGGCTTCAAGGTGATCGACAAGGGCACGGTGGAGGGGCTTACCGCAATCGCGCAGGACGCAAGCGAGGGGGACCCGGGCCCGATTATCTTGCAGGGAGATCACGGATTCGTACAGTTCCGCAAGGTGACGCTTTACCCTCTGCTCCCGGCGCCGGCCGCTGCGCCGACCCCCGCGCTCAAACCGCATTGAGCCAGACGAAACTAGCTCGCACGTACATCGTTCGGGGGCGGGTGCAGGGTGTTGGCTTCCGATATTTCGTGGAGAAGACGGCCAATGCGCTCGGAGTGCGGGGGCACGCTAAAAACCTGGACGACGGGAGCGTGGAAGTGTATGCGACTGGCACGCGCGCTCAGCTTTCCGAACTGGCCGGAATGCTGTGGAAAGGGCCCCCTTTTTCAGACGTGCGAGGAGTGGAAGAGAGTGAGGCTGCCATGGAGCAACGGTCGAGGTTCCAGGTGCAGCGCTGACTGCTACAATACGAATTCCCCAAATGCATTCGCTCAAGGCGCTTATTCGAGAAGTGCCCGACTTCCCTAAGCCGGGCATCAACTTTTACGACATCACCACCCTGCTGAAAGACAAACATGGATTGCAGCAGACCATCGATCTGCTGTGTGAGCAGTATGGGGACACGCAGCCTGACATCGTGATTGGAATCGAGGCGCGCGGATTTATTTTCGCGCCAGCGATCGCGTATGAGCTGGGCGCGGGTTTTGTTCCGGTTCGCAAGCCGAAGAAGCTTCCGGCTCCTTGTGAACGAGTGGAGTACGCGCTTGAGTATGGCAGCGATATTCTGGAGATTCACCGGGATTCCATCGAGCCAGGTCAAAAAGTGTTGATCATCGACGATGTGCTGGCCACGGGCGGGACGGCTGCTGCCGTAGCCAAGCTAACGGAAATATTGGGAGGCAAAGTGCTTGGGCTTGGGTTCGTCATGGAACTGGAGTTCCTCCATGGACGGGACCGTCTGGCTGGGTACGACGTGTTTTCGCTTTTGAAATACTAGGTTCACTTCGCTTGACGAAGCGGGGTTACGTTGACGTTCCCATGCGCGTTGATAGCGCCTGTCTCTTCGTGGAATTCGGCTTGATCGGCGGTAACCACCATCTCTCCATCGCAGACCAGAGCCGAATCCTTGCCAACCGGAAGACATACCGGCACCTTGATCTCTACGTTCCCTCGTAAATGAATCACGGATGGGTAAGTGGTGCCGCGTTCTATGTTCTGAGCCGAGAGGCTAACGCTGCGGCTTCCATTCATCGGCGCCGCAAGTATGTGCTTCAGCTCGGGGCTTGCGACCTCTTGAGGCTGTGCGGCCGCAGTGCAAATCGTAAGCTGGCATCCAGCGGCGAAAACAAACGCGGCAAGTCTCATGTATTTCCTTGGGCTTTCGACGCCGGGCGAGAGCTCCTGGTTGCTCGAATGTTTTCCAGTAAATTCCTTTTCTATATCGATAACGTAAGACACCGCATGAGATAATCGCGGGGTATGACTGCCAGAATGAAAGACATCGCTCAGGACTTGGGCGTGTCAGTAGTCACGGTGTCGAAGGTTCTGCGCAACCACGCGGACATCAGTGCCGAGACGCGCGAAAAAGTGCTCAAGCGGATGAAGG
>JANXQZ010001116.1 GCA_025353235.1 Bryobacterales bacterium | reverse complement strand
GCCGATTGTCAATCGGCCCATTTGCTAGCGCCGATTACCAATCGGCTGCAGGTTGACAACCTGCCCCACAAAGCATGACTAGCTTCTATTTCAAAGCAGTCGCCTCCGATGGCAAACTCCGCACCGGCACTCTCCACGCCGAAACAGACAAGTGGGTCGCGTCCGAACTGCGCCGCCAAGGGCTAACCCCCGTCTACGTAGGCCTGGAGCCGAAAAAATCGTTCGACCTCAAGCTGCCAACCTTCTCCGGACGCAAGCGGCGCGACGTCTTGTTCTTCACCCAGGAATTATCCACGCTCTTAAACGCGGGCGTCCCCCTTGACCGCGCACTCAACATCACCAGCGAATTAACGGAAGGATCCAACTTCCGCCTCATCGTAATGGACATCCTGCGAGTGCTCAAGGGCGGACGCTCCCTTGCGGACAGCTTAGCCACGCATCCCGAATATTTCTCCGATCTCTTCATCAACATGGTCCGAGCAGGCGAGGCGAGCGGCTCGCTCTCCTCCGTATTCGACCGGCTCTCGGAATTCGAGCGCACGCGCGACGACCTGCGCAGCTACATCGTATCGTCCATGGTCTATCCTGGCCTACTGATGGTGGTGGGCGCGTCCTCCATCTTCGTCTTGTTGAACTTCGTAGTACCGCGCTTCGCTAGCGTCTTCGAGCAATCGCGCATGGTGATGCCCCTACCGACCAAGCTCATGTTGGAAGCGAGCAAGTTCGTGCAGAGCTACGGAATGCTGATCCTGGGCGGCATCGCCGTGACGTCCATCGCCTTCTACGGCTATATCAAGACCCAGTCCGGGCGATTCTGGTGGGACTCATTCCGTCTGAAAGTCCCGGTGCTTGGGGACGCCTTGCGAAAGGCCGAAACCGCTCGTTTCGCTCGAGCCATGGGGACGCTAGTGGGAAACAGCGTGCCGCTGGTGCAGTCGATTGGCATCGCCGCCGCGATCCTCAACAATCGAAAGATTTCCAAATCGCTCGAGATCGTGTCGCTCGGAGTCAAGCGCGGAGAGGGCATCGCCGGCCCCATGAAGAAGGCGGGCGAGTTTCCTCCGCTGGCCTCGCACCTATTAAGCGTGGGCGAGGAGACCGGTCGGCTTGACGCCATGTTCAACCGGATGGCCGAGGAATGG
>JANXQZ010001086.1 GCA_025353235.1 Bryobacterales bacterium | reverse complement strand
CCTATCCTCAGCCAACGGGTCCCGGCCGATTTAACAACTATCTTGCAAATCTCGTGCAGCACCAGAAGTGGAATCAGGGAGACGTTCGCGTGGACCACCAGATCACCCCGCGAGATAATTTCTTCGCGCGCTGGTCGATTCAGAACACCGAGACCCGCGTGCCAAGTTCGTATCCGGCCACTACCATTGCTGGGATTTCCAAGCCCGTCAACCTCGGCGATGAAGCCTCGTTCGCAGGCACTTCGTTCTCGCCCGATCAACATGCCGTTGCGAGCTACGTGAAAGTGTTTACTCCGAAGCTGATCAACGAATTCCGCGCCGGTTTCAATCGCTTCCGGCTTGACTATACGGCGGACCAATACCAGCCAGGTTCCGCTCTTGGCAACCAGTTAGGAGTGCCCAACGCCAACGTTACGCCCAATGAGCAAAACCTTCCCATCTTCTCGCCAGCCAGCTATATCGGCATCGGCCAGACCCGCTCGCTGCCCATCTTCCGGCGCGAGAACACTTTCGAGTACGTCGACAATATGTCGTACACGCAGGGCACGCACACCCTCAAATGGGGAGCCGATTTTCGCCGCCGCCAACTGACCATCTATCAGACTAATCAGGGCAACGGACGCTTCAACTTCTCGCCCGCGCTGACAGACTCGCGACAAGGGTCGGGCGGTGATTCCTTGGCGAGTTTCCTGCTCGGCTATCCCACTCTGATCGCGCATGACTACACGCTGAATTGGCCTGGCGAGCGGGGCTATGAGCTAGGCCTCTTCGTCGCTGACGACTGGCGCGTGAACAAAAAGCTCACCCTGAATCTCGGCCTGCGCTGGGATTTCTACAGCCCTTACAGCGAAGTGGCGAATCGCTGGGCCAACTTCAACATTGCCACCGGGAAGATTGACATCGCGGGTCAAAGCGGAGTGGACAAGTATGCCGGAGTGAAGCCCTACTACAAGAATTTCGGCCCGCGCTTCGGCTTCGCCTATCAGCTCTTTCCGCATACCGTTGTGCGTGGCGGATTCGGCATGTTCTACAATCCCACCGGCAGCGAGGGCGGCAGCCTGCGCCTGTTCCGGCAGCTTCCGTTTGGTTCCACGATCAGTATCTCGCCCGGCGACATCAATGTCGGGCAGCGCGTCAGCGACGGATTCCCGCCTCTTCAGCCCATCAACTTCGCCCTCGCCAGCGCTCCCTTTGGTGCCATGTTCGCCGTCGATCCGCATTTCCGCCCCTCCTACGCCGAGCAGTTTAACGTAACCATTGAACACGAGATCGCTCCCTGGGCGCTGCTCGTGAAGGCTGCCGGAGTAGGGAATCTAGGACGCCATCTCTATGATCCCTACAATGCGAATCAGGCCGTGCCCGGCTCTACCACGCTCAACACTCGGCGTCCGCTGTACTCCATCGCGCCAAGCCTCAGCGACGTGAACTACTTCACCACGGACGGCCTGAGCGAGTATTATGCATTTCAGCTAACCGTGGACAAGCGGCTCAGCAAAGGATTGACCGGGATTCTGGGCTATGCCTGGTCGCACGCAATCGACGATGTGCCGCTCGAATTTGGCGGCGGCAACGCGGGTCCCCAGCCGCAGGATCCGCGCAATATCCGAGCCGAGCGAGGCAACTCGATTATCGACATGCGTCACCGCATGACTCTGAGCTACCTCTACCGGTTGCCGTTTGGAAAGGGCCAGACCATGCTGAACCATGGCGGGCCAATGGACTGGGTCCTGGGCGGATGGCAGACGAATGGAATCCTGGTGGTCCAGACGGGGCTTCCATTTACCCCGACGCTGAATACATCGACGACCAACACCGGCACGGGCAGCCGGCCGAACGTGTCTGGCCAAGGCAATGATCAGCACACGCTGCAGCACTGGTTCGACACCAGCATCTTCTCGAGTCCTGCGCCTTATACCTACGGCAACGCAGGCCGCGACATTCTGTTCGGCCCCGGGCGCGTGAATTGGGATATGTCGCTATTTAAGAATTTCGTGATCCGCGAGCAAACCCGGTTTGAGTTCCGCGCGGAGGCGTTTAACGTGTTCAACCATCCGCAGTTCGGATTGCCGAACGCAGCTATCGGCAATGCGCAGGTGGGACAGATCACGAGCACGGTGGGCAACCCGCGCCAGTTGCAAATGGGTCTGCGGTTCCAGTTCTAGGCAACCCTACATTTCGGCCAAAGCCGCGTAGACCTGCTCTGCGTGGCCTTCCGGCTTCACCTTGGGGAAGATCTTCTGGATCTTCCCCAGTTTATCAATTAGAAACGTGGTGCGATCTATGCCCATGTACTTCTTCCCGTACATGCTCTTCTCCTTCCAGACCCCGTAGGCTTCCGCAACGGCGTGATCCGTGTCGGCAAGCAGCGTGAATGGCAGATCGAACTTGGCTTTTAATTTCGACTGGGCCGCCGACTTGTCTGGCGAGACCCCCACGATTACCGTATCTTTTTTCTGGAACCTCTGAGAGCTATCCCGAAACTCGCACGACTCGGTAGTGCATCCCGGAGTGTCCGCCTTCGGATAGAAGTACAGCACCACATTCTTCCCGAGCAAGCGAGCC
>JANXQZ010001070.1 GCA_025353235.1 Bryobacterales bacterium | reverse complement strand
CATGATCGACGCACGTCCTCAAGTACATGCCTTCCTGGACGAAGGCCAAGAGGAGGAGGCCCAGCAAATCGTGGAATTGGCAGCCCAGGCGACCGGCAACGTGGCCATTCTGGTCCGAGCGCGCAGCCATCTCGTAGCCGTAATTACGGAATTGCGAGCCCGCGCCATCCCCTTTCAAGCGATCGAGATCGACCAGCTTGGCGACCGTCCCATCATTCATGATTTGATGGCGCTCACGTTCGCCTTGATCCATCTGGCGGATCGGGTTTCCTGGCTTGCGATCCTCCGTGCACCCTGGTGCGGCCTGTCGATTGCGGATCTGCAAGCGCTGATAGTGGCTGAGCACTCTTCCACGATTTGGGATCTCATGAATTCCAAGGACAAGCTTTTGACGCGCGACGGGTCCGCGCGTTTAGAGCGATGCCTGCCAGCCATGGCCAGTGCATTGAATGAGCGCGGCAGAGTGTCCCTCCGCAATCTGGTGGAACAGACCTGGATGCGGCTGGGCGGACCGGCTTGCGTTGCCGTGGATTCCGATCTCGCCGATGCCGCCGCGTACTTCGATTTGCTGGAAGGCTTGCAAGAGGCGGGTGACCTCTCCAATTTCAAGACTCTTCGCGAGCAGGTTTCCGAGTTGTTCGCCCAGCCGGATACGCTGGCCGATGAACGCCTTCAGATCATGACCATTCATAAGGCCAAGGGTCTGGAGTTCGACACCGTGATTCTGCCCGGCCTGGGACAGCCTCCCCGCAGCGAAGATAATAAATTGCTGGTCTGGCAAGAACAGGAAGGTGAACTGCTGCTTGCGCCCGTGAACGCGACTGGCGAAGAGAACGACCCGATCTATAAGTACCTCACTCATCTGGAGCACGAGAAGGTTCGGCAGGAGGATGCGCGCTTGCTGTACGTGGCTTGCACGCGAGCAAAGAATCAACTGCACCTGCTTGGTTGCGCCTGTGTGAATGAAAAAACCGGCGAGTTGGCGGATCCAAAAAAAGGTTCCTTTTTGAAGCTGCTGTGGCCTGCGGTTGGTCCGCTCTTTGTGGAGAAGGCGCGTCTGAGCAAGGCATCTGGAATGCATCTTGCGCGTGCGAAGGATGAAGAGCCGACGCGCTTGATTCAGCGACTGCCAGCTGCCTGGACGCTTCCTCCGCCTCCGCCTGCTGTCGTTTGGCGGCGCGAATCGCCTAAGCCGATCGATGCGCCCGATGTAACGTTTGAATGGGTGGGAGACATGTTGCGGCATGTAGGCACCGTGCTGCACGCATTTCTGAGGCGAATCGCAAACGAAGGTGTCGAGCACTGGGACGCAGTGAAGATCGGGCGGTGCCGTCCCGCGATTCAGACCATGCTGGGCGGCTTGGGCGTGCCTCCGATGGAGCTGGCTGGGGCGTCTGACCGGGTAATGAAGGCGCTTGTCCAGACATTGCGTGACAATCAGGGTCGCTGGGTGCTGGGGCAGCAGCACGACGAGGCTGAATGCGAATACGCGATTACGGGGTTCGTGGACGGCACGATTCATAAGGTGAAAATGGATCGGACCTTCGTCGACGAGATGGGCGTGCGTTGGATCGTCGACTATAAGAACAGCGTGCATGAAGGCGGCTCAATCGAGAACTTCTTGGAAAATGAGAAGCAGCGCTATCGTTCGCAATTGGAGTTGTACGCCCGGCTAATGGCGCAGCGGGATGATCGGCCAATTCGTCTGGCGCTTTACTTTCCCTTGTTGACCGCGTGGCAGGAATGGGCGGCCCCGACGATCAAGCGCAAGCAGGCGTCGTTGTTTGAGTAGGTGAACATGAACTTGAAACTGCTCTCCATCTGGGCGACCGCGATCTTGATCGGGTCCGTTCTTGCGTTAGGAGCCTTGCGTTCTATTTTTGGAACTGGACCGATCACCATTGCGATCCAAATCGCCGC
>JANXQZ010001060.1 GCA_025353235.1 Bryobacterales bacterium | reverse complement strand
TCTTCATCGATTGAGCTGGAGTGCGTCTTCTTTTCCGTCACGCCGAGTTCGGGCAACACTTCGAGGACCTCGTGCGAGGGCACCTCCAGTTGCCTGGCCAGCTCGTTAATCCGGATTTTACTCATAGTCAAAACTGCTGATTCCCTCGTACTTCCCTCTCTAGCCCGCGTTCTCCGAGTCTATTATCTTATCAAATTCAGCCTTGCCAGCCAGAGTGGCAGGCTCCGGCGGATGGGCCAGCTGCGAAGGCGCCACCGACAGATGCGCTTCGGCGGCATCTACTACTTCCATCTCGCCCTCTGGCGTCTGCTCTGGATGCGGGTGCGGCTCGTCCTGGTCGACTTGCTCAGGCATCTTTTCCGCAGATGCCTCGTTGTTTTCCGGTTCAACTTCGGCAAGGTCTTCCTGCGATTCTTCCTGGATGCCCTGCTCGGCCGCATCGAATTGGGCGTAATAACCGTTAACCGCCATGAGAATTTTTTCGATCATCTCATGATCCATGCCAGGCAACGCCATGAGATCCTCGGGAGTCATAGACCCAAGTTTCTCCACCGTGCCCACTCCGCCCTCGACCAGCTTGCCCGCGATGCTTTCGCTTAAACCATGCTCGATCAGCATCGATACCGGCGCGCCTGACGGAACCAGCGCCTCCATGGCGTGCTCTACTTCCTGACGCTTTTCTTCTTCGCTCTTAATGTCAATTTTCCAGCCTAGCAGCTTGGCCGCAAGCCGCACGTTCTGGCCTTTTTTTCCAATTGCGAGCGAAAGCTGCGTATCGTCGACGATCACTTCCATGTGCTTCTCAGACCCGCTGACAATCTGCACTCGCGAAATCTTAGCGGGACTCAGCGCATGAGTGGCATACACTACCGGATCGTCTGAAAATTCAATGATATCGATTTTTTCTCCGCGCAATTCCCGGATAATCGACTGGACGCGCATGCCCTTCATTCCGACGCAGGCACCCACGCAATCCACGTCACGGTCACGACTGAAAACAGCGATCTTGGTCCGCTCGCCAGCTTCGCGCGCGCAGCCTTTGATGATCACCGTATTGTCGTAAATTTCCGGCACTTCCTGCTCAAACAATCGCGCGACTAATTCGGGGGCCGCGCGGGAAACGATTACGCCGGAATTCTTTCCGGCTTTCTCCACGCTCTTGATCACGCAGCGCACGCGATCGCTAACGCTGAAATTCTCAAGCCTGCTCTGCTCCTTCTTGGGCAGCCGCGCTTCCGTTTTACCGAGGTCGGCGACGAGATCTTGCCCCTCGATCCGCTTCACCGTGCAATTGACCAGTTCGCCAACCCGACCGGAATATTCCGAGAAAATCGTATCGCGCTCCGCCTCGCGAACTTTCTGAAGAATCACCTGCTTCGCTGTTTGGGCGGAGATTCGGCCTAGGGCCTCAGTGGGCTTGGCGAACCTGACTTC
>JANXQZ010001043.1 GCA_025353235.1 Bryobacterales bacterium | reverse complement strand
CGACGAAGACGGCTACACGGCCGAAAGCGATGCCGCGATTCTGCTGGACGGGCTGGGTGTGGACGAGTCCCTGCATGATCGTAAAATGAACGAACTGCAGGGGGGCCAAAAGGTTCGCGTGCTGCTGGCGCAGGCGCTCTTCGGCAATCCAACTGCGCTGCTGCTGGACGAGCCGACCAACTACCTCGATCTCGACTCGGTCCATTGGTTGCAGGGTTATATGCGCAACTATCAGGGATCGCTGCTGGTGATCTCGCATGACCGCCACTTTCTCAACGATGTCTGCACGCATGTGGCGGATATCGATTACGAGACGATCATCAACTACACCGGCGGCTACGACGACATGGTGTTGGCGAAGACGCAGATCCGGTCGCGCATCGAGTCAGACAACGCTCAGCGGGAAAAAAAGATCGCGCAACTCAACGAATTTATCGCGCGTTTTTCAGCCGGAACGCGGTCGAGTCAAGTGACTTCGAGGAAGAAAGAAGTGGAGCGGCTGCAGACCTCCGATCTTGCTCGCTCCAATATCCAACGGCCTTACATCCGCTTTGAAATGAAGCGGCCTTCCGGGCGGCATGCGCTGGAGTTTAAGGGTCTGTCGAAGTCGTATGGCGATCTACAGGTGATCGACAACTTTTCTTCCAACCTGACGCGCGGCGACAAGGTGGCGATCATGGGCCGCAACGGAGCGGGTAAGACAACGCTGCTGCGATCTCTGCTCAGCAATGCGCCTGGGTACCTGGAAGACTCGGACCGTACCTTTCAGATCGATGCCGGAACAGTAACTTGGGGACATGAGGTGGCTGTCGGGTATTTCTCGCAGGATCACAAAGAGTCGATTCAACTGGGGATGACGGCCATTGAGTGGCTGCATCAATTCGATCCGCAGGCTTCGGTGGAAGAGTTGCGGGGACTGCTCGGCCAGATGCTCTTTAGCGGCGAGGAGGGCGCGAAGCCCACGCATGCGCTGTCTGGAGGCGAAGCGGCCAGACTGATTTTTTGCCGGCTCATGCTGCAGAAACCCAATGTGCTGGTGCTGGACGAACCGACGAATCATTTGGATCTCGAGTCGATCAACGCGTTGAATATCGCTCTGCAGCGCTACGACGGAACGGTGCTGCTGGTGACGCACGATCATGATCTTATTGAAGAGGTGGCGACTCGGATCTGGCATTTGGAGCATGGACAGATTGAAGACTTTGCGGGTCCCTACGAGGAGTATTTAGGGGTCGCGCAGAAAGTAGGCTGACCGCTTCGGGACTGGAATTGTGGCGATGGGAACTGGCACGAAACAGCAAGCTATCGAAGAGATAACGCGCCGCTTGGTTGAGTATTACAGCCCGGTAAGAATCTATTTGTTCGGTTCCGAGGCGCGGGGCGATGCTGGTCCTGATAGCGACTTGGATTTTTGCGTGGTACTTCCCGACGACGCCCCGGTAAGTCTGTACCGGTCCAGCATTCATCGCGCGCTTTGGGGAGTGGGAACGGCTGCGGATGTGGTGCCGTTTCGGCTTGGCGACTTTGATGCGCGTGCCGCTTGCGTGGCGTCTTCGCTCCCAGCAACGGTATTGCGGGAAGGGAGACTGATTTTTGACTCCGGCAGATTTGCGGCGTGACGAAGTCAATCGCTGGCTCGCAATAGCCAGTCGAGACCTGCGCGCTGCATTGCTGCTGAGCGTGGAGGAGCCGTCGGCTTCAGTATTTCACAGTCAACAGGCTGCCGAGAAAACGGCAAAAGCCTTTCTCACGTTTTACAACGTGGTGTTTCGCAAAACTCATGACCTTACCGAACTCGGGGAACAATGCGCCGCGCTTGCCCCGTCGCTCACTCCACTCCTTACCGAAGCTGCCAGTTTGACCGATTACGCTGTGATCTTTCGCTATCTGGATGCGCCTGGCGATCCAGACGCGGTCGAGGCGCAGGCTGCGTTAAGGACGGCTCAGCGCTTGTATGAGGAAGTACGTGCACTGCTGGTGCGGGAAACGTAAGCGTGCTATGTTGTGCGCATGCGCAAGCTTCTTCTTCTGCTCATAGTCACTCTCATCCAACTTGGGGCGCAAACCGCTCCGGGAACCTACACTGGCAGCTGGTCGGGCGGGGCCAGTGGCGACTTTCGTCTCACTCTAACCGAAGCTGATAAGGGCGATTGGAAGGCCGATGTTGTTTTCACCATGGGTACGGACGAGGTAAAGACAAAAGTGACTTCGGTCAAGGTGGAAGGCAACAAGATCACTGTCATCTATCAATACGATTTGCAGGGCGCGCAATTGCAATCGAACATAACGGGCGAATTCAAGGGCAAGACCATCGAAGGGACTTACAAGGCCACCACGGTTGGCGATGGCTCGGCTGTCGACGAAGGCACTTGGAAAGTTAGTGCGAAGTAGGTTCAAAGCGGGCGCGCTACTGCTCGCGTGGGCTCCCTGGGCTGCTTTGGGGCAGACTGCGGCGGTGTGCCATAAGGGCCATGCCGATGCCGGGTATAAGATGGCGCCCATGCCGCCGCCGCCTTTACGGACCGGCATTGGCGCCACCGCGCTGGAGATGACCACGAAGTCTCCCGAAGCCTTGAAGTATTTCAAGCAGGGCGTCGCTCTGCTGCATTGCTTCTGGGATTTCGAAGCCTACCGGGCTTTCAAAGAAGCTGCGCGGCTCGATCCTAACGCGGCGATGGCGTATTGGGGAATCGTGCAAAGCATTGCCGATTACAAGGCGATGGCGGATGAGAAGGACGCAGCGCTCGATAAGATCAAGACTCTGTTGACCGGTGCGTCAGAGCATGAGCAGTACTACCTCCGCGCTCTTCAGAAACAGCAGGACGACGACGGCTTTCAGGATTACGTCAGCGAGATGGAAGCGCTGATCGATCAATATCCTGAAGACGTGGACGCCAAGCTGTTCTTGGCGATTAATAGTTCAAAGGGCTATGGCAAGGATGGG
>JANXQZ010001037.1 GCA_025353235.1 Bryobacterales bacterium | reverse complement strand
GACGGGTCGGCCACTATGTCGGACGAGCCTGCTATCTGAGCAGCGACGCTTTTTCCATCGAAGGTGAATAGGCCGGCGGCTGTCGATTGGAGTTGAACCGTTCCGGCGTTGCTGGCGACTTGGGCTGGCAAATCCGGATTGAGGAGCACCTTAACGGATACTGGTCCGGTGCTGGTGGTGGCGGGAACTTGAGCATTGATCTGATTGCCTTGAACGTACGAAATGGGTGCTCGTTTGCCATCGATTTCGACGGCGATGCAGGCGAGTTGTTTCGGGAACGCGTTATTCAAGAAATCGGCAGCACCGGCTGCGCGTGTGACGCTGGCTGGCGCGAAGCCGCTGCCAAAGATGGTGACCATCGAATTCGCCGCGAGAGTAGTTTGGAACGAGGCGGCATTTGCCACTGACGTGATAGCTGGCTTGAGCGTGCCTGTACACACCGAGGCTGCATCGACTTGAACCGTGGTCGAGGTGGTGTAGATATGGTCTCCTGTTAGATTATGGTCGCCGTTGGCGGCGTTGCCTGCAGCATAGAAAACCACTGGTCCTACATCGGTCGCCGGCGGAGTCCAATCGACGTTGAACGTATAGGTGCCCACGCCGGGATCCGTGAAGGGGGCGTTGTTGTGCTCGGCGAACTCGAGAGCTCCGTTGCAGGGCGTGTCGTGGGCGGGCGTAGAGTCGCAGCGGACTCGAACCAGATCATTGATTGCCAGGGTTCCGGCTGGCTTGGTCTGATCGGATGCCGTGCGGGCTGTCAGCTGGAATCCCCACCGGATGGCATCCGGATGTTTCACAGTTACCTTGATGGTTTGCTTGACTCCTGGCGCGTAGTTCAGGACGTCGATGCTGACGCTGCCTTTGGGGTCTGAATTCGCTGGCGCGAAGGTGAAATGGCACACCGAACAATTCAGTCCGCCGTCGATGGGCGCTCCCGTGCGTTTAGTGGGAGGGCCGGTGCTGAAGGCGAACATGGCAATCGGCGCGCCCGCTAGAAATGCGCAAATCAGTCTTTTGAATCTCATCGTTTTTCTCCCCGTCAGTAGAGCAGCATACGCTATGGGAATTGTGGCAGTTGTCGTGAACTTGTAAACATTCGGTAAAAGTGCGCCGGATTGGTTCAGGGTTTCGGTAGCGGCAGCCTCCAATTAGCGGTCGACCGCGCTAGGCAGCGGCGGTTCGGCGAGTGATTTGGCAGTTGCGGGCGATCACAAGGCGGTCACGCAGGCGGATGTGGAGCTTGACTTGGGTGATTGAAAAAGCGAAGCCATCGTCGGGGGGCGTATAGGTGAAACGCCTGCCAGGCGCTGCTGCGGCGGTTTCTTCTTCCATTTCGAAAAGCGCGGCAGCCTTCTCCATTTCTTCCGCTTCGCGGACGCGGCGTTCGGCTTGGACTTCGGCGAGCTGTTTGACGGCCTTGTTGAAACGGTTTGCCAGGCGAGTTTCGTACAGGCTGATGTTCTTGATGGTTTCCGAATTCTTCTCGTAGTTCCGCGCTTCGACGAAGGCGTTGTGGGCCGGGGTGCAGTCGGTATCGACGCTTTCGCGCTCGTCGTCGATAGTGAGAGAGACGCGCACTTTTTCGATGGCGGAGGCGTGATTGATACGCCAGGCTATGTCAGAGACCATTTGCACGAGTTGGGATTCGAGTGCGCCTTGGGGCTTGTAGTCGCTCCAGAAGGTGTTCACAAAGCGTTCAAATTCGTGGAGTTCTTCGACGGGAAGCACGATGACTTGGCCGGTGAGTCCGTGACGGATGCCGTTGAGGGAGGAGCGGCGTTTGCCTTCTTCGGTCTTGGGGCCAGTGGATTTTTGCGCGTTTTCACGATTTGATTCGGCGCGGGATTTGTGGGATTTGTCGTGAGTTTTCATGAGTGTGTTCCGGCTTGAGAATAGCTTGGGGGTGGGGAAAGGGGAGCAGCGCTTTTGCGGAAGTTATTGGGAGGATTGAGGATGGAGTTCTGATTTAGGTGTTATTGGAAATCGGGAGTTGGCGGTGACTCGCCAACCTTGAAAGTAAGCCTGTTCGGCTCAAGGCTCGTCGCTCTCGCCCTTGACGAAGAAGGGCTCCATTTCCTTGTACTCCAGGATCTTCACGGTAGCCTCCTTGGAAGCGTTGCCCTGCGCGATCGCGAGGAACGCCTGCTCCGACTGCGCCACCATCGCGCGCGCGAGGTCGTTCTTGTGGATCGAGTGGTACTTGGACGGCATGGCCCAGTGCAGCAGTGGCATGACGTAGCCAAGGACGCCCGGCGTGTTGGAGTTGCCGAGAATGACGGCGGGACGGTACACTCCAACGAAGTCGAACTTGACGGACTCAACAGCCTTCTCCTTCTCGCCGATGATCTTCGCGTACTTCATCCCGGCCTCGGGGTCCGCGCCCGCTGCTGTCATGACCCCGCACACACGAGCGCCTCCAGCCTTGGCGGCGCGGCAAAAGCCCTGCGGGTAGGCGATTTCGATCTTGCGCACCTGCTCCTCGGGCATCTTGGCGCTGCCCTTGCCGACGCCGAACGCGGCGAGCGCGACGTCGACTCCCTGGGCGTGCGGCGCAACCTCCTCCTCGAGTCGGTCCATGTTGACGACCACCTCGGAGACCTTGGGGTCGGCGAAGGCGTCCGTCTTGCGGCGCGTCACCACCACCACCTTCTTGCACAGCGGGTTCTTGATCAGAAGCTGCACGATGCGTCCGCCCACGTTCCCGGTCGCGCCCAGCACGATCGCCGAGTACTGCGCCTTTCCCTCTGCCGATTTGGATGGCATCGTGACGTCTACACG
>JANXQZ010000991.1 GCA_025353235.1 Bryobacterales bacterium | reverse complement strand
GAGCCGCCTTCACGGACTCTTGCATCACTTCGCCCAACTGTCCCGTGAGCGTCAGCCCTTTCCCTTCCGGCAGGAGCGTTCCTTCAATGTAGAGCACGTCGCCGCCAGTCTCGGTCCACGCTAACCCCGTCGCTACGCCAGGCGGAAGATTGCGACGCATCGTCTCGGGACTGAACTGCTCAGGTCCCAGCATCTCGGCCAAGTCATCCACCTGAAGCGTCACGGATTCGGTGCTGCCTTCCGCGAACTTCAGCGCCACTTTGCGAAACACGCGTCCGATGGCTCGCTCGAGCCTCCGCAGACCTGCCTCGCGAGTATAGCCGGAGATAATCTGCAGCAAAGTTTCATCGGGGAGAACGCACTGCTCGGCAGTCAGGCCTACTTCCTTCAGTTGGCGCGGAATCAGGTACCGGCGGGAAATCTGCATCTTCTCCTCCTCGCTGTATCCGGAAAGACGCAAGATTTCCATGCGGTCGAGCAGCGGCCTCGGAATGGTGTCCAGCGCGTTCGCCGTCGTTACGAAGAGCACTTTCGACAGATCAAAAGGCAAGTCCAGATAGTTATCGCGGAACGATTTGTTCTGCTCCGGATCCAGCACTTCGAGAAGAGCGTGCGCAGGATCGCCACGGAAGTCTCGGCCGAGCTTATCCACCTCATCCAGCATGATTACGGGGTTGTTCACGCCGGCCCTGCGCATAGCCTGAATCAGCCTGCCAGGCATGGCTCCGATATACGTGCGGCGATGGCCGCGCAATTCCGCTTCGTCGTGCAGACCGCCCAGGCTCATGCGCTCGAACTTGCGATTGAGCGCCCGCCCGATCGACTGGCCCAGAGACGTTTTGCCCACGCCAGGAGGCCCGACGAAGCACAGGATCGGCGCTTTCGCGTTCGGGTTCATCTTCAAGACACCTAGATGCTCTAAGATGCGCTCCTTCACTTCCTTCAACCCAAAGTGATCCTCATCCAGGACTTGCCTTGCCCTTGGGATATCGAGAGAGGCTTCGCTAGCCTTGTTCCACGGCAGATCCAGAACGTATTCCAAGTACGTGCGGATCACGTTGTGGTCGGGAGCGCCGGGAGGCAGCTTCTCCAGCCGCGAGAGTTCGCGTTTTGCTTCTTTCAAAGCTTCTTCCGGAAGCTCGGCCTTCTCGAGTCGTTCGCGCAACTGATCCACTTCGTCCTGATCGCCGCCCTTCTCTCCGAGTTCCTGCTGAATAGCACGCATCTGCTGGCGCAGCAGGTACTCGCGCTGCTCCTTATTCATCTCGGAACGGGCGTCGTTATTGATCTTGTTGCGCAGCTCCAGCACCTGCACCTCGTGCGTCATGTAGGTGTGCATCAAGCGCAGAGCATCGGCGCGCGTGTCGCACTCAAGCACCTTCTGCTCTTTCTCAATATCCAGGCTGAACATGGAGGCGAGCACGAACGCCAGCCTGATCGGATCGTCATTCGTCGCCAGCAGGCGCGCGACTTCATTGGGCGCATTGGGCTGAGCCAGTTGAATGCCTTGGCTCGAGAGTTCAACCAGCGCCGCGTGCAGCGCCTCCACTTCCGGGCTATTGTCTTCTGGAAGAGGAAGCGGCAGAATGCGAGCCTGCAGGTAAGGACCGGACTCGTCCAACTTCACCATCGTTACCCGCTCCATCCCCAAGACCAGCAACTCAACCGTACCTTCGTTGGGGCGGGACATCTTGCGAATAATGGCCTTGGTTCCGATGGTGTAAAGGTCGCCTTGCTTGGGGGATTCCACCGAAGAATCGCGCTGCGAAAAGAGCACGATCTCTTTCTCCTCAGTTGCGAGCGCAGCCTCGACGGCCGCGAGCGAAGTAGCCCTGCCAACCGACAACGGCATCAGCAGATACGGGAACAACACCGTATTTTTCAGCGGCAATACGGGCAACATCTGAACATTTATGTTATCGGACATAGGATGTTTCCTCCAAATTCATGCGAACCAGCACAATGCCGTTTCGCGCTTCCATCGTGGTTCGAGCGTGGTCGAGATTTATCGGCATCTCCAGAGTCCGTTCAAACCGGTTGTACGAAATTTCCATCGAGTAATACCGTGAACCTTCTTCCACTATCGTGTCTCTGCGGAAGCCGCTGATTGAAACGCGTCGTCCGAAGATGCTTACCGTTACGTCTTCGAGCCGAACGCCTGCCAAATCGAACTTCAAGAGCCAGCCTTCCCTCGTTTTGTAGACATCCACTAAGGGCGTCCAAGGAACCGGAGACTCCGGTATGAACAGTGGCCACACCTTCTTTAGTTGATACATATCAAGGTAGCTAATAGACAGATGCTCAGGTTCTAATAAGGTTGCAGCTTATAAAAAAACGGCCACGCTACCAGACTGGAGTCTGTAGCGCGGCCGCTTGGGAAAGCAGTGCGTCGTTCGACCGTCTTACTTATTCGGAATCGCCATGAATACGCTCGCCTGTCCCCGCCTGACTAGCAGCAGGGTTGAATCGCCCCGACCCTGGCTTACGGCGCTGTTGAAATCCGCCACGCTGGTTACGGGTCTCCGGTTTACTTGCTCAATGACATCGCCTTGGCGCAAGCCTTCGCGAGTCGCCGTGGAGTCCTCGTCGATATCGGTCACAACCACGCCCTTGGTATTGGCGGGTAGGCTGAGCTGTTGCCGGATGTCCGAAGTAATCGCCTGAACGGAAATGCCCTTCAGCGCTCCCTTTTCTCCCGAACCGTTCAGCCCAGGCTGAGTGTCTTCCTGGTCCGCAGTGCCGGACAGCTTATTCTTCGGGAATTCCGCAAGCGCAACCCCGATGTCCTTGTAGTCTCCGCTGCGAAACACTTTAAGATGCACGGTGGAACCGGGTGCCATCCCAGCCACTTGGACGCGCAAAGAACCGGGATCGTCCACAGCATTTCCGTTTACGGCCGTGATCACATCGCCCGTTTGCAGTCCGGATTTCGCGCCGGGGCTGCCGGGCTCAACACCCGTGATGGCGATTCCCCGCATGTTCGTCCCTAAGCCAAAGCTCTTGGCAAGGGTTGAGTCTATTGGTTGCAAAGTTACGCCGATGTAGCCGCGCGTCACTTTGCCAGTCTTTACCAGTTGATCCATGATGTTGCGGGCGAGCGCAACGGGAATCGCAAAGCCAATACCTTGGTTGCCGCCGCCATTGCCTGCCAGGATCGCAGTATTAATGCCCACCAGCTCGCCATGCGAATTGATCAAAGCCCCGCCTGAGTTGCCGGGATTGATCGCCGCATCGGTCTGGATGAAGTCTTCATACCGCTCGATGCCGAGACCCGTTCTGCCGGTGGCGCTCACGATGCCCATGGTTACCGTTCCGCCTAAGCCAAACGGGTTGCCAATCGCGAGCGTGATATCGCCGACCTGAGGAACTACGTTGGATAAGGCGAGCGTCGGCAGATTGCTCTGGTCGATTTTAATTACCGCTACGTCGGTGTACTTGTCGGTGCCGATGATCTTGGCGGGGAACTCGCGCTTGTCGGCGAAGGCCACCTTCACATCGGTGGCACCTTCCACCACATGGTTGTTAGTCAGGATGTAACCGTCTTGCGTGACGATGACGCCCGAGCCGAGGCTGGATGCCCGCTCCTCGCGCGGCTGCTGCTGCCTGGGCATGCGGCCGCCGAAGAATTGCCGGAACATCGGATCGTCAAACATGCCGTTCCCTTGGCTCGAAGTTTTCACCATCTTCGAACTTGAGATGTTCACGACGGCCGGCATGGCGTGTTTAAGAACCGGCGAGAAACTGCCGAAAGGAACCTGCTCGGAGAGAGCCGCCGCATGCGCGGTCTCAAACGTAACCGGAGCCTTGTGAGTGATCCCGACGGTGGCCACTAGAGCGCCCACCAGACCCGCGATCACGACTGTGAGAACCGCCGTTGTACGGCGAATATGGAAAAGACTGTTCATGCTTTTAGCTTCCTTCTTGAGAGACTTTCAATACATTTGACGCGCCAACTTCAAACTTGGTATGCAGGTTCTTGTAGAGAAGCTTCAGCGGTGAACTTTAGAGCCCCATCCTCACCCACATCCACTGCAACGTGCTGACCATCCCGAACCTTGCTCCCGAGGATCAGCCGCGCCAGAGGCGTTTCAATCTCGCGCTGAATCGCTCGCTTGAGCGGCCTGGCCCCGTAGGAGGGATCGTAACCGCTGCGCACCAGCAGTTCACGCGCATGATCCGTGAGGTCGATCTCAATATGGCGCTCGGCCAGACGTTTCCGTAAACTGGTCAACTGAATCTCGACGATCTCTTTCAAGTGCTCTTCCGACAAAGAGTGGAACACGATCGACTCGTCTACGCGGTTGAGAAACTCCGGACGGAAGTGTCGGCGCATCTCCTCAAGCACCGCCTCTTTCATGCGGCTATAGCTCTCGCCAGCGAACGAACCTTTATACTCCAGAATGCGATGGCTCCCGATGTTCGAGGTCATGATCACGATCGTGTTCTTAAAATCAACGGTTCGGCCTTGGCCGTCCGTGAGCCGACCGTCGTCGAGAATTTGCAGCAACACGTTGAAAATATCTGGGTGCGCCTTCTCGATCTCATCAAATAGCACTACCGAATAAGGACGGCGCCGGACTGTCTCGGTAAGCTGTCCGCCTTCTTCGTAACCCACGTAACCCGGAGGCGCGCCCAGCAGCCTGGCCACTGCGTGCTTCTCCTGATACTCCGACATATCGATGCGAATCATGGCCCGCTCGTCGTCAAAAAGATACTCGGCCAGGGCGCGCGCGAGTTCAGTTTTACCAACGCCGGTGGGTCCTAGAAAAATGAAGCTGCCCACGGGACGATTCGGATCTTTCAAGCCGGAGCGGGCGCGCATCACCGCTTCCGCCACAGCCACGACTGATTCATCCTGGCCAATTACGCGCTTATGCAACACATCTTCCAGCTGCAGCAGCTTCTGCATTTCGCCTTCGAGCAGCTTCGAGACGGGCACACCGGTCCACCGGCTAACGACATCGGCGATGTCTTCCTCGTCCACCTCTTCCTTCAGCAGCTTGGTGCCGGACTGCTTCTGAGCGAGCTTGGCTTGCTCGGCCGCGAGTTGCCGCTCCAGCTCGGACATTTTGCCGTACTTCAACTCCGCCGCTCGGTTGAGGTCGTACTGGCGCTCGGCCTTCTCGATGTCGATCTTCACCTGCTCGATTTGTTCTCGCAACGCGCGCAGCCTTTGCACGCCTTCCTTCTCGGCCTGCCACTGCGCCTGCAACGCGCTGGAACCAGCTTTCAAGTCAGCCACCTCTTTCTCCAGCTTCGCCAGACGCGCCTTGGATGCCGCATCGCTCTCCTTCTTTAGAGCTTCGCGTTCGATCTCAAGCTGCATCGTTCGCCGAAGTATCTCGTCCAGCTCAGACGGCATCGAATCGATCTCGGTGCGCAGCTTCGCGGCTGCTTCGTCCATCAGATCGATGGCTTTATCGGGTAGAAAACGGTCGCTGATATATCGATTCGATAAAACGGCGGCGGCCACCAGAGACGAGTCTTTGATGCGCACTCCATGGTGCACTTCGTAGCGCTCGCGCAGGCCTCGCAGAATGGAGATGGTGTCTTCCACCGTAGGCTGATCCACCAGCACGGTTTGAAAACGGCGCTCCAGGGCGGCATCCTTCTCGATATTTTTGCGGTATTCGTCGAGCGTGGTCGCGCCGATGCAATGCAGTTCGCCGCGCGCCAGCATCGGTTTCAGCAGGTTGCCTGCATCCATGGAGCCTTCGGCCTTTCCTGCGCCCACCACCGTATGCAATTCGTCGATGAATAGGATGATCTCGCCTTCCGCCGACTGCACCTCTTTCAGCACCGCCTTGAGCCGCTCTTCAAACTCGCCGCGAAACTTCGCGCCTGCGATGAGAGCGCCCATATCGAGCGACACCACGCGCCGCTTCTTCAGACCTTCCGGCACGTCGCCTCGAACGATGCGCTGGGCGAGTCCCTCAACGATGGCTGTCTTTCCCACGCCAGGCTCGCCAATGAGCACGGGGTTATTTTTTGTGCGACGCGAGAGAACCTGGATCACGCGGCGGATCTCTTCATCGCGCCCGATCACGGGGTCGAGCTTGCCTTGCGCTGCGAACTGGGTTAGATCCCGACCGTATTTTTCCAGAGCTTCATAGGTGGCCTCGGGGTTCGCGGTGGTAACGCGCTGGCTGCCCCGGACCTCCTGCAGCGCACGCATGAGGCGCTCGCGCGTGAGTCCGAATTCTTTGAGAAGACGGCCAGAGACTCCGCTGTCGTCAGTGACAGCCAAGAGCACATGCTCCACCGAAACGAAGTCGTCCTTGAGCGGTTTCGCTTCGTCTTCCGCTTGCGTGAGCAGCTTCTGGAGCCGTCCGCTGATGTAGCCCTGATCGGGCGAGCCGCCGGAGGGGGAGACTTTGGGTATTTTGTTGCTTGCGTTTTCGAGGCGACTCTTAAGTGCATCCACCGGGACGTCGGCTTTGTTAAGGATGGCGGGGGCAAGTCCGCCATCTTGTTCCAGCAAAGAAGCAATCAGATGCTCAACGTCGACTTGCTGATTACCATTGCGGATGGCCTTGGCCTGAGCTTGGCGAACAGCGTCCTGCATCTTTTCGGTGAAACGGTTCACGTCCATGGAAGTTAGTTTCCTCTTATCAACTAATCTTAGCTTATCACCAGCAGGTTCACCTTGCAACGTCGACCGAAAATTATGGTATTTATATATAAAGCACTTGGCACAAGAAAGTACTTCCAAAATCCCGGGCGATAGCCTCCAGCTCCTGCGAATAGCTGCCCTGTTTGCAGTGCTGGCTGCAGCTGCGGGGTCAGTGGGTTTTACGCTCTGGGCGGGCCGCAACAATCATTCGCTCATCCTGCCGTTCATCTTTGTGGTCTGGGTGCTTTCCCCGTTCATCGCCCTTTTGTGGGCTTACGGGGTTTCAGGACGCTGGTCGGTTCTTACCCGGACCACGCTCTATCGACTCATGCTTGTTCTCGCGCCGAGCTCTGTAGCCATCTACGGATACTTTGCGTTCAGGCCACCCAAGGCACAGGCTGCTTTCGTATTCGTGATTGTTCCACCAGCATCCTGGCTACTGAGCGCAGTAGCTCTATGGATCGCTTCACTACGAGCTAACCATGAGGTTCTAAGCCAGTAGCCGGGACGCTTCCTTGGCGAAATAAGTCAGAATGAAGTCGGCACCAGCCCTCCGAATCGATGTGAGCGATTCTAAGATCGCTCGATCCCGGTCCAGCCACCCATTCAGGACAGCCGCTATGATCATGCTAAATTCCCCGCTGACCTGATACGCACCCAGGGGAGCGGAAAATCGGTCGCGAGCCTGCCGAATCAGATCGAGATAAGGCATGGCGGGCTTCACCATGATCATGTCCGCACCCTCTTCCAGATCGAGCTCAATCTCGCGCATGGCCTCGCGCCCGTTGGCAGGATCCATCTGATAACTGCGCCGATCGCCAAACTGAGGTGCCGACTCGGCCGCCTCCCGAAATGGCCCATAGAAGACGGAAGCGAACTTTGCGGCGTAGGCGAGCACGGGAAGGTTAGAGAATCCCGCCTGGTCGAGCGCCTTGCGAATCGCGGCTACCCGCCCGTCCATCATGTCGCTGGGGGCAACAATGTCCACACCTGCCCGGGCGTGCGAAACAGCGGCAGCCGCCAGCCAATCCAGCGACGCATCGTTATCTACCTCGTTGCCGACAACCTTGCCGCAGTGCCCGTGGCTGGTGTACTCGCAATTGCACACATCGGTAATCACCAGCAACTTCGGCACGGCGCTCTTCAAGGCCCGCACGGCACGTTGCGTAATTCCGTCGTCCGCGTAAGCCCCTGAGGCAAACTCATCCTTGCTGGCCGGAATGCCGAATAGAATCACTCCGCCAATGCCGAGGGAAAGCGCCTCTTCGGAATCTTTGACCAGTTCGTCCACCGACAACTGGAAGTTACCCGGCATGGAACTGATGGGACGTCGGACCGCCTCGCCCGGACAAACGAACAGAGGCAGAATGAATTGCGAAGGGTACAGCCGCGTCTCCCGCACCAGTGTCCGCAAGGGTTCCGATGAACGAAGCCGGCGCATTCGATGAACTGGAAAGGCCATGAAACTCTAGCCTATCTTAAGAATGTCGACCGTTTCGTTCAGCCTATGTACCGACTGCTGTCGACCTAGCGCGAATATGGACTCGAATAGCGGGGGAGTTACAGTCTTTCCAGTGACCGCGATGCGCACCACCGCGAACACTGGACCGCTTTTTGCACCCGATTCCTCCGCCACCCGACGCAAGGCCGCCTCAATGGAAGCCGCGTCAAAAGCCGGGAGGCTCGCGAGCTGTTCAGCCGCCTTGGTACAGATTGCGCTGGCGGTGCCCGCGTCCATGCCTTTCTTCAGCATCGCGCTCATGTCGCGTTCGATCCGGTCCGTGAAGAGAAAAGCCACTAGCGGTACGGCGTCTGGCAACAGCTCGAGCCTCGGCTGAATATGCGGGATGATCCGCCCCAACTTGTCCTCATCGATCGGCAGATTGGCGGAAATTAAAAAGGGGCGGAGGCGTGCCTGCAGGTCAGGCGCAGACAAGCTGCGGATGTAGACGCCGTTCATCCACTTGAGCTTTTCGTAGGAGAATACGCCGCCCGCGTTGTTCACTCGCTCCAGAGTGAATCGGCGGGTGAGTTCCGCGAGAGAGAATATCTCTTCTTCCTCTCCATCTCCCGGCGACCAGCCTATGAGCGCCATGAAATTCAGGATTGCTTCCGGCAGGTAGCCAGCTTCGCGGAAAGTGCGCAGGAAGGTTGCGCCGTGTCGCTTGGACAACTTTTTCCCATCCGTCCCGAGGACAGGCGGCAGATGAGCAAACACCGGAGCGTCCCAGCCCAGCGTTTCATAGAGCAGGAGATGCAGGGGGGCAGTCGAGAGCCACTCGTCGGCCCGCAGGACGTGCGAAATACGCATGTCGTGATCGTCCGCCACCGTAGCCAAGTGGTAAGTGGGAAAGCCATCGCTCTTCAGCAAAACAGGGTCACGCAGGATGATGGGGTCCCAGCGGACATCCCCTTTCACCGCGTCGGCAAGCACCATTGAACGATCTTGGGGGATCTTGAAACGAACTACATGCGGAACTTGGGAGGACACATGCCGGTCACGACAGAAACCTGAATAGCCCAAGGGATCCTTGCGAGCCGCCTGCTCAGCGCGCTCCTCTTGCAGCCTTTCCGGTGTGCAGTCGCAGCGGTAGGCGCAGCCTAATCCAATCAACTGCTCGGCAATTTCACGGTAGCGGTGGAGGCGCAGACTTTGGGTGTAAGGCTGGAACGGCCCCCCGATTCCCATCCCGCTGGCGCGCCCGTTGGCGTCGAGCGGGATCTCCTCATTTGAGGGCCCTTCATCGAAATGCAGCCCGACCCAACTCAAATCCTCAATCAAGCCTGAAATCGCGTCCGGAACCAAGCGATCCTGATCGGTATCGTCAATTCGCAGGATCGCTTCGCCACCATGATGGTGCGCGAACAGGATCTCAAAGAGCGCGGTTCGAACGCCTCCAATGTGCAGCCAGCCAGTGGGACTGGGCGCGAATCGCGTACGCACTTCGTTCATTAAATCTATTATGAACGTCGGCGTTCGATCCGAGCCCGGCTAGTTTTGAGGAGGGTTCGTGGAAGAGTGAGAGTCGACCGACTTCGTGGTCTGCTTTATCTTTCCGTGGTGCTTCTTAGTCTTCGTCGTCATTGATGAACTTTCCGTGGTGGCGTTCCCGTTGGCGTCCGTGCTGGTGGTGGTGCTGTCGGAACTCGTGGTGCTTTTCTTGCCGTTCTTCTTAGTAGAACTGCTTGTAGTGGACTCGGTGGTAGTCGCCTCCTGCGCAAACATGGCAGCTGCAGTGAGGAATGAAAGCAAAGCGATTTTTTTCATTGGTTCTCCTTCGGGCCTTTCGGCTCGTTTGTAAGATCCCATTTCGTTCGACTTTGTTTCAGACTACGCCAACTTCAAAAATTATGTTTTCTTCAGAACTTTGATATTCGCAGGCAAGCGGAATTTATCGTCCGAGATATTCTTATTGCCTTCGCCAGACTCCGAGAACATCTCGTAAATCTTCTCGCCGTTCCGCTCGCGGTGAACGTCGAAAGGCCACTGAATTCCGCCGCCCAGATCCTTATACTTAGAAAATTCGGTAATCTCCTGATCCTTGTCTTTAGTCACCGCGTCGCGGCGTAGAAACAATTGCCTCACTGGCAGTTTACTAGTCTGATCGAAGTACACCGTAGTTATGCGGTTCTGCGCATCGCTGACGTCTACAATCTCTACCGGCCGATTATCGAGAACGTCCGCGCCGCGCGATTCGAACACCATGCCCGGCTCGTGCAACCGAACGCGCAAAATATAGAAGAAGTTGCGCAGCGTGCTCTCCTTATATCTAGCAAACCGATCGCCCGCGATAGGACGTGCCCCGCGGAACGTTAGCTCGTACGCGTCCTCCTGCGTAAACAAGACGCTGGTCTCTTCCTTCTTCCCGTAATAATCCCGCTCCTCTACGGCCAACGTATTCGCCGTATCAGTCACGCTAGAAAGGTAACGAGTGTAGATCTTCGCAATAGAAAGTCCGGTCACCTGCTCGCGGGAGAAAGAATAAGAGCGCCCCGATTCCACTCTATCTCGCAAGTTCAGAAACCGGTCCCCGCCCAGCGCGGCGATAGCGGCATCCACCACGCGCTTGCCGCGTTCCAAATTTGTCTCGGCGCGAACCTGGGGAGCTGCGGCCAACCCCGTCACGAGCGTAAACCAGACGATGAACTTCATGGCTTTTTACTGAGTTCCTCCGCCTTCAGGCCAGAGTTGATCTGATAAGCCTGAATCGTGACCTCGGCAAATTTCTTGCCCCCCTGAAGAATGCTGGCCTGGTACGGCACCTTCACGCCACCGACATCCCGCCAGTCCGAATAGTTCTCTTCGACACTCGCGGGCCCGGCCATACCTTCGCCTTCATAAGACAACTTTACTGGCAAGCCGGCAGCGTCTATCCGCACTTTCACGCTATTCCCTTGCTTGTCGGAAATCTCGAGCAGGTCGTCGCCGATGGCGCTTACCGTTCTGCCAGGAGTGCGATCGCTGAGTGCCAGCCCGAAAAACTCGCGGAAAATTTCGCCTTGGCTCTGCTTGATCACCGGCGGCGGCAGGGGTTGGACGCCCTGCGCGCTCGCCATCC
>JANXQZ010000965.1 GCA_025353235.1 Bryobacterales bacterium | reverse complement strand
CACGGGTTATCGCATCGTGGGCATGGTTCACGAAGATCTCACGCCGGAACGCATTCTGACGCGGGAGGCTTTCGATAATGCGATCGTGATCTGCTCCGCCATCGGAGGCTCTACCAACTGTCCGCCGCACATCAACGCCATCGCGCGGCACATTGGCATCCCGCTCGATATTCAGGATTGGGAGATTGTCGGCCATGAGATTCCGCTGCTGGTGAATGTTCAGCCTGCGGGTAAGGTGTTGGGCGAGGGGTTCCACCGCGCTGGCGGAATTCCGGGAGTCTTCAGCGAATTGATTCAAGCAGGCAAAATACACACCGACGCGCTTACCGTGACGGGCAGGGCTATCGGCGAGAACTATGCGGGTGCGACGGTGGTGGATCCCGAGATCATCCGTCCGTGGGGCGATCCTCTGATGAAGGACGCCGGCTTCCTGGTGGTCTCGGGCAATCTATTCCACTCCGCGCTGGTCAAGACCTCTGTAATCAGCCCGGATTTTCGACGCCGCTTCCTCTCGAAACCCGGTTCGGAGGGTTGTTTCGTCGCACGGGTAATTGTGTTTGAAGGACCCGAGGACTACCGCAGCCGCATCAACGATCCCGCTCTGGCGATTGATGAAACGTGCATGCTGGTGGTGCGGGGCGCGGGTCCCATCGCCTATCCGGGATCGGCAGAGGTGGTGAACATGACTCCGCCCGATTATCTCGTGAAGCAGGGTTTCCGCATGCTCCCGTGCATGGGCGATGGAAGGCAGAGCGGCACGTCGGATACGCCCTCGATCTTGAATGCTTCTCCCGAGGCCGCGGCTGGCGGGAATTTGGCGATCCTCAGGACGGGCGACGAGGTCAAGGTGGACTTGAAGAATCGCCGTGTGGACGTGCTGATTGCCGATGAAGAGATTGAGCAGCGCTGGAGAGAGTTTACTCCCAAGGAGCTGAAGCATGATTCACCGTGGCAGGAGCTTTACCGTTCGCATGTGGGCCAGTTGGAGACCGGGGCTTGTTTGGAGTTCGCGGTGAAGTATCGGGACTTGCGGAAAACGGTGCCGCGACATTCTCACTAGGTAGATCTATGTTCCAAGATACCGAGTACCACACCCTGGATGAAGCCGTCGCTGGACTCGCTTCATTCGAACAGGTCTTCCTGCAAGCAAACGACCGCCGGGCGATTTTCGTAACAGTGTACGGCGCGATGTCCCGCGAGATGACTCGGCGTCTCCGAGCCGGTGAATTCGCCAACAACGCTTGGATGGAGAGAAACGTGATTGCGTTTATCAATCTCTACCGGGTGGCTCTCGTCAACTACGAAAATAACTCCGGACCCGTCCCGAGATGCTGGCGCATGGCTTTCGACGCAGCCGTGCATGGATCGGCGCTTGTGATGCAGAGCCTGCTGCTGGGTATCAACGCCCACATCAATCGGGATCTGCCGTTCGCTTTGACCGAGGTGGGAATCGATCCCAATCGGGAATCCAAGTATCTGGACCACAACTCAGTGAACGAGATACTCGAATTTCTGACGCAGTCCGTGGAAGACGCCGTTTGCAAGATGTATGCCCCTGGACTCCAGGCGGTTGAAAACCTGATGGCAGGCTGGGACAAGCCCATTTCCTCTTTTGGGATGCGCCTCGCCCGGCAAGGAGCCTGGGATTCCACAGTAGCGCTGACCGACTCGCAAAATCGCCATCTGCAACTGGATCTGGTGCGGGCAGCCATAGAGGAGCGCGCCGTGCTTGCCGCCAAAGCGTTGCTGGTGCCCGATATGGATCCGGCTCTGGTGAGAAAACTTCATGAGATTGATCGCGGCATGGACTGGCGCGCATGCCTTACAGGACTTTCATTACCAGAAGAGTCAAATCATCGTGCGGCTCAGCTCCTTCCTTGAAGCGCTCTACTTCCGAGAGCACGTCCTGCAGAAGCGCCTCGGCATTCAGCCCATCCGCTCGTTCCGCGATGGATTGCAGGCGCTCCTCGCCGAACAATTCCAGCCTGGGGTTTTCGGCTTCCGTCAGTCCGTCTGAGTAGAGCATCAGCAAGTCGCCGGGTTCCATCTCGATCATTTCGGATTCGAGCTTCTTGGCGAACGTTTTGTTTGAGACGAGCCCCAAGCCAAGCCCGCCGGGTTTCAACCACACGGTTTCATTACGGCTTGCGCGCCTCCACAGCACAGGATTGTGCCCGGCGCGAATCAATTCGACGCAGCGCGTCCTGGGATCGAGCCGGGCAAGCGCCATCGTCACGAAGGTCTTCTTCCGGCCTGCCTCATGCAGTCTCTCGTTCAACGCCAGCGCCAAGCGATTTAGATCTGTGGTGACTCGCTTTTCGCTGGCCAGCAGACCTTTGGTCATCGTCATGTAGAGCGCGGCTTGCACGCCTTTCCCGGACACGTCGGCCACGCAGAGCCCCCATCGCCCGTCGGGAAAATCGAGAAGGTCGTATAGGTCGCCGCCTACCTCGCGCGCAGGCTGACAGACTGCGGCCAGTTCATAGCCTTCGATGGTTGGCATGGATGCAGGCAGCATGCCCATCTGCGCCTCGCGTGCTTCGGCCAACTCCGCCAGCAGCCGTTCGCGCTCGCTCTTGGCGGCGGAATCGCGCGCCCCTCCGTTGCGTCGTGCGATTTCGGACGCAAGCTCTTCACCTTCTCCGGGGACGCCCTGTCGACGGAGCCAGGCCGCGCCGACAAGGGCGCCTCCATAGACACCTACGCTCGCCGCTAGTGGAATGGCGTGGTTGAGGGGCGTTGTGATCAGCCAGGCGAGCGGCGTCACCATGGCACTTCCGAGGGATGCTGCGAAAAGTCCAAGCAATCCATGAGCGCGGTAGATCGCGGCCGATGCCGCGAAAAGCAGCAAGCCGACTACGATGTCGAGCGTGGGATCTGCCGTGGCGATGTGGGCCATGCCTCCGAATAGGAGCAGCCCAATTGGAATCAAAAGGCGCATCCGCCATTTCCGATTTACCATCCATTTGGCCAGCAGCGGAACGATGAGCGCGAAGTACAAAACTTCATTGCCGCCCACGGGCGTTCGCCTGAGCAGGCTATCGAGCGCCGGCACGTTCTGAAAGGCTATGTCTGGACTTAGCACCTGCCAAACGGGTCCTCGCAGAAATCCCGCCAAGTAGGGAATGAGAGCGAGTGGCCACGCCAGCAGCAAGCCCTGGAACAGCTCATCGCCTGTGCTTCGGGCGGGCTGCCAGCGCAAGGCGGCATGCAGGAATCCCAACCAGGAATGAATCCTTTCGCCCCGAATCAAGATCAATCCCGCGGCGCACGGCAGCAGCCACAAGAGCGGCCTGCCCACTAAATAGAATGCGACCGAACCAGAATCTACTCGGCCTTCCAGCAGCAGCGTGAGCAGCAGCAGCGCGATCCAGAAGCCTGCAATGGCGATCCCAAGACGCCGGAATTCACGCCTTCGCAGCATGCGGAACACGATTAGAAAACCTGCGATGGTCAGGGCGATTGAGGATAGCGTCGCATTGGCGGCTCGAAAGACAGATGCTACTTGCCGGCTGCCAGGAAGCGAGCTCTGGCGAGTAGCGGTCCGTGTCGAGGTGATAGAGGCTTCCTTCACTGCTCCGTTCTCGAGCAGCGCCCTTGCTTCCAGATCGCCGAGTCTCCAGTGCCACGAGCCTTTGCTCTCATCATGCTCGCCCAGGGTGAATTGGGGAGCTCGGGCTCCGGCAATCGAGCGGAGAACGGCCTCGGGCGTTGTTCGGGTTTTGACGAGGTCGCCGCATTTTCCGCACTCCCAATTCAGGAGCTCGCCGCTCGGCGCGTAGTCTGCACGGAAGTATGAGCCTCTTTTATTTTTCAGTACATAACGAAGGGGGGCATAGGCTGCATCTGGGTTGAACTCTGTGGTGGCGCGAGTGGACAGCTTCGACGCATCCACTCCAAACGCTTTCGCTGTTGCCTGCAAGTGACGCTCTGCATCTTGACTCGACCAGCGCGGCACCTGAGCGGTGGCATCCACCAAGCGGACCAGGACCACAAGCGCCATCGCCCCGACTACGGCGAGACTGGCCGTCCACCTCCTCATGCAGTCCGGTTCCTCAGCACGACGGTGGTTAGATCGCGGCGCAGCGCTCGCAGGCGTTTCCTCTTGCGGCCGCCCAATCGGGATAGCAATTCAAGCTCGATCCGGTCGGGTTCTGCGCCTTGGGTCCGCTTAGCGATCGCCTCGAACCAGCTGCACTGCCCGCTGGGGGATTGATCATCGAGCAATGCTGTCAGCCCTTCGGTGTGCGCCACTAGAACTTCGCCTGAACGCCAGGCCATGGTGGCGGTTTCCACTGAATCGGTGGCGTCCCTGTCCAAGTGAATGGCCGAACATTCCCGTCCCTTGATGAGCCACACGACCGGGAATGCGCCCCGCCGCGCGATCTGAACTTTGCCGCTCGCCGGGTGTACCACCATCAGCAAGAGTCCGGTTCGTTCCGCTGCGGCGCCAACGCGCCCGGACAAAACTGTAAGCAGAGCCTTCAACGACGCATCGGGACTCTCGCCTCGATTCACCTCCGATACGAGAAATCCTTTGGCGAGAGCGATGGTGAGGGCGCTCGCCATGCCGAGACCGCTCCCCGATGCAACGAAGATGCCGAGACGCTCTTCAGGCGCGGCGAAGAAGTCATAAAAATCGCCGCCCACCACGCCTGCGGGCTGACAGTAAGCTGCAATGGAGAGGTCCTGCCGAACGGGCATTTTCACCGGCAAGAGTCTCAGCTGAGCTTCCCGGGCTGCGGTCGCTTCGGCCTTCATCGACAATCGCTCGGCTAAATTGCGGGCATACTTCGGACGGACGCCGAGTTCATCCACTTCGCGGCCGCGCCACGCCGCCACCAGCATTGGAAGCATCGCCAACGTGATTGCGGCTAACAACCCCGCAGCAATTCCGGATACCGCTGGCACGGCAGTCGCGATGGCAGCCATGCTGGCGAGTGCGCTGTAGAGCAGCGCGCCTAATACCGCAGCCAGCACGTCTCCGAAATAAAACGATCCAGCAATCACTGCCGCTATACCCAACAAGGTGGCAGACGGGCCGATGCCGCTCACCGAAAAAGAGCGCAGTCCTGCGTCGACCAGCAGGGGGCAGACTAGGAGCGCGGTCCAGACTTTCCACCCCGTCCAACGCCTCCGGTGGATGAACGCGAGCGGCATGAACAGGCCCGCGACGATGAGGAAGCTTACGCGCAGCGGGAGGTCGACCAGGCTCCTGAGGAAAACGTTGCGGCCCAGAGCCAGATCGAGCAGATCTTTATCGATCAACAGGGCGGCCTGCAAGGGGCCTAGGGACCAAGCGATGGATGTTATGAGAAAGAGCCATGCCGCTATGGTGAACGCTATGACAGCCGAGATGCCGACCGACTTTGTTAGCCATTTGCCGGACAGCATGGCATCGAAGGCGACGAGTTTGCCGGGCCATCCTTCGCGTATTTCGCCCTCTCCGCTGGCATACGCGGCGGACACGAAGAGGCCGCCCAGCAGGTACAGGAGCGATGTTCCGAAGCCAGCGAGCATGCCCATCCAGTTGGTAAGGGAGTCAAGATTCAACGCTACGAAGGCAAAGCCGCAGAGTCCGAAAACTGCGATGAGGATGAGAGCTCTCGCTTGCGGGATTTCTCCCTCGCGCCGACGCCGACGAAACAGACGCAAGCTGTATAGCAGGAAGAATCCGGTCAAGGTTATTCCCAAGATTAAGAAGGTCTGCTCCACGACGGAGGAGAAGCCGGTTCTGTTTCCGGCCTCGAACTGTCCGTGGATGGATGCGGCACGCAGGAGGTTTCCCTGAGCCTTGACCTCCACCCTGTACTTGTCTTGTGGAGCTTCCGTGAAATGCAGGTCCGCTTCGAAGCGGGATCCGGCATCGCCATCCGAGGTCCAGCGCCGCCATTTACCGAGGGCGGGCGTGCCGTAGCGTTTCAACCACGCATCAATGGACAGAGAGGCTTGAAGACTGGGATTCTCTTCTGCTTTCCCACTCTGTCCGGGCAAGTTGTTTGACGACCACGCGAGGAGGTCGCCCGAAGGTCCTAGATGAGTTTCAAAGACTCCGTCGGAGTTTGGCGCCCGCAATCGCACGATGACGCTTGCGGGGGGCTGCAATCGCGCTCGAAGCGGGTTGCCAGGCCGGCTCCCGCTGAAGTTTCTAACTGCGTTTTCGTCTTGTTCAATCTGAACAGCGGCAGCCCATTGGCTGGCATCGAACCCGGCGGAATGCGCGGCTGAGCGGCTATGCTCTATGAACTGTTCGCGATTAAGGGCAATGGCGAGAGGCGGGGGTGCGGGTCGAATCCAGCGCAAAGTGAAGCCAGTCACCAGCGCTGCTGGAGCTAAGAGTAAGAGAAAGATGGCGAGTTTTCGCGTGCGCCAAGGGAATGGCAGCGCGGACAGGACGGGAGAGAGGAAAGAGGCGATGAATTGAAGATACCCTATTGGAGGATCACGCTGGCGGTTCCGCTCCGCCCTCGACCGCTGTTATCCGCCGCTCGTGTATTTCGGCGATGCGGACTAAAGCGCGGATGTTCTCACCATCCTGCTCGGCTAGCTTTAGCAGAGCACTAATTCTCTCCCCGTCGTTCTCGTAGTCCGTCATGGCTTAGCTCCTTAGCTGAGAGGACGCCGCCCTCAGGCGAGCGGCCGCCGAGCTACTTTACTACAGCAGGCTTGGGCTGGGGAGCCGGAGTCACTGGTCGCGGAGTAACAGGAGCAGGCCTCATCGGTGCGGGGTTGCTCATGGCTGGTTTGGTTGCGGTTGGAGTCGCAGCCCCCGTACCGGCATTCTTATCGTACAAATCAATGATGTCTTTGGTAATGTCGATGGTGTTCGACGCGAACAGCACCGGCGTCTGCGGAGAACTGACGTCCAGAATCAGAGTGTAGCCGTTATCCTTGGCGTATTTGTCGATCACCGCCATCATGCGGCCGCCCAGTTCTTGCAGCACCTTTTGCTGATCCGCGTCCAACTCGGCCTGCGCATCTTCCATATCGCGATTCAGACTCTTCGTCTTCACGTCGATATCGCGGATCAACTGAGTCTTGGCCGTCTCGCTAAGCGCGTTCTGTCCCTTTTGCAGCTGGTCCTTCAAGCCGTTAATATCGCTCTGTTTGGCTTCAATCGTCTTCCGCTTCGGTTGCGACTTCGATTCCAACTCGCCAGCCGCCTTTTGGCCGTCCTTAGTGCTGACGAGAGCGCTCTGTATGTTGATGACGCCAACTTTGCTGTTGGTTTGCGCCTGCGTCAGAGTACTGGCCGCTAGGGCGAGCACGGACAGGCCGATTGCATATGTTCTCACTGTGATACTCCTGAAATTGGCTTATTCTAAATTCTAAACTATTGTATCCGGCTGCTCTAGAAAGTGCGCCCGACCGAGAATCGAAACGTCGAATGCTTTTCAAAGAACGGAATCGGGTTGCCGAAACTGGCCAGCGCGTTGTTAAACGTAGCTTGGTTGGGGAACGAAGACCGGTCGGCCACGATCGGCGGCTGCAAGAACCCCCGGAAGAGAAGCGGATTGTAGGCCCAATAAAGACGGAACGGCGCATTGACAACTGGCATCAGGACCTGCAATTCCAAGCCCGTGGAGGCGCGAATCTTTTGAGTGCCGGGCGCGATCACGGCCCGTCCCTCAAAAGCGGCTTGCGGAAATGTTTGGTTCAACTGAACCACGCGATCCGGATTCAGCTTCAACTGGCCCGGTAGCGTTAGCTTGTCGATGCCCGCGTCGAAGAAGTAGGCCAGCGTGACTGGACCGACAATCGGCACGCGGTACTCGAAGTTGGTGACCACGTTCGTATCGCCGCCGGGAAATACCAGCTGATAGATCGGGATCTGCAATGTCACGTTTTGGAACGTCTCCTGCCCGTTCACGATTACTTTCTGCTGGCGCGGGGTTCCGTCCGAGTTCAAAACGTTGGCCGCAGCCGAACTGGGCAGGAACGCGATGGGACTGATTCCCCAGATCTCAAATCCTCGGATGTCGTTTTCACCGCCCGTGTAATATCGCGAGAACGGAGGAGCCACCTTGCCGCCGTAACCCATCAGGAAACGTCCCAGAAAGTGAACCCCGATCACGTGGCCCTTCCTAAATCCGGCGCGGAAGTATTTGGCATCAATGGTCGGCTCGATCGTGTTGACGTTGCCCCCCAATCCGGCTAGGCCAATCGAGGCAAACAGCGACTTGCCACCGGTTGGCGTGATTGGATGGTTGACGGTATTGAACGTATAGGAGGGAGTTACCTTGCTCGTCTTAATGCCGCTCAATGAGTTCGGACCTGTAACTCCCTGGAAGTCGATGTAGTTGAAGTAGGTGCTCGCTGCGTCCGTTAGCGTGCGTATGTGCGAGATGTCGTAACCATAGCTGATCCCAAGGCGGGCGAAACTTCGCCGCAATTGATAACTCGCAAAGACCGTTCCGCCATAGCCATTGGATACGTAGTTCAGCAAGTTGTTGGTCCCGAGCGAGTTATACAAAGGAATCAGGTTCTGTCCGCTCAGGACCGACGCTTCGCGCGCTTGATCGTAGTTGAAGCGCTGGGTGTAGAGCGTGACACCACTCTGAATGGACTTGTCGAAAAGGTATGGCTCGGTGAACCCAAACTGAACGCTACGCAGGCGAGTGCCTAGCTGCGAACTCAAACTGAGCGTCTCGCCCAATCCCAAGAAGTTATTGGTCGAGTATGAGAACCCGACGAAGCTGCCTGAGATCCCGGAAACACCGCCGTTTAACTGAATCGAGTTCTTGCCGCGTTCTTTCACCTTAACGGTCAGGTCGACTGTATTGGTTTTCGTGTCGCGCTTAATGTCCGCAGCTTCCTCGGGCTTGAGCGCCTCAAAATAGCCGAGCTGATTCAAGCGCAGAACGCTCAACTCCCAAAGGCGCGTGTTGTACATGTCGCCTTCGTCGAGCAGCATTTCGCGGCGGATCACTCTGTCGCGGGTGGTCGTGTTCCCGGCAAAGTCAAGCCGACGAACGAAAAACTGCTTGCCTTCATCGACTGCCAGGGACATGTCGATTTTGTCGGAATTGGGATCCGGCTCGAAATTCGGCTCGCCCACGAAGTCGATGAATCCGAATTCGCCGTAGAGCTTGCGCATGTTCTCGAGGCCCTTGCGCAGCTTGGCGGTGGAGAACGTATCGCCCTCGGTCATTTGAAAGAGCGGGCGCATCAAAGCTTCCGGAGTACGAAAGAACTTGACTCCCGTGAAGGAAATCTTGTTGAGGTGATATTTACGACCTTCTTCGATGGTCACGGACAGATCGGCTACCGTGCTCGGCTTTTTCGGAAGGATAAGCGGGATGTGCAGGCCATGCGGCACTACGTTGCGCATCGCGACCGACGAATCGGTTGTCCGAGCCACGAAATAGCCGTGCTCCTGATAAAAATTCTGCATCCGGCTCTTGTCTTCTTCGAGCTTGGTGGAGTCGTA
>JANXQZ010000961.1 GCA_025353235.1 Bryobacterales bacterium | reverse complement strand
CCCGTCTTGAGCGCTATGTGAAGGGCGTGGTTCAAGCCTTCGCAAACGACAAGCGCGTGCTCGCCTGGGATCTGTGGAATGAGCCGGACAACCTGAACGGTTCCAGCTATGGAAGCCAGGAGCCTGCGAATAAACAAGACTTGGTGCTCGCGTTGCTACCGCGCGTGTACGCTTGGGCGCGCGCCGCGAATCCAACTCAACCGCTCACCACCGGAGTATGGAAAGGCGACTGGTCTACTCCAGAAAAGCTAAGCCCGATGGAGAAGGTCCAACTTGAACAGTCCGACGTAATCTCGTTCCACAACTACGACCAACCAGCCGAGTTTGAAAAGCGCGTTCGCTGGCTGCAGGTGTATCATCGCCCGATTCTCTGCACCGAGTACATGGCTCGCGGCAACAAGAGCACATTCGAAGGCACGCTTCCGGTCGCCAGGAAGTACGATGTGGCCGCTTACAACTGGGGCTTGGTCGCGGGCAAGACGCAGACTTTCCTGCCTTGGGATTCGTGGAAGACGCCGTATGTGGACCGGGAACCCACGATCTGGTTCCACGAGATTTTTAAGACTGACGGCACACCCTACCGCGCTGAAGAAGTGACGTTCATTCGACACATGACGCACGCTCCGAAGGCGAAAGCCGCCGGAGTGTAGGGAGACTACCTTCTCTTCTTAGCCTTGTCTTCTTGAGACGCTTCTTTCCAGCCTTCATGCGCTTGATGGCTGGCTTCTCTCAGCTTTTCCCCGGCCTTCTTTGCGAGCTTTTCGCTCTCTTGGGCCATGCCGTAAGCCGCGTGGCCCGTTTTATGGGCCGCGGAGTTAGGATCGGCATCGCTGCGCTCGTATCTCGTGTCCCTTGTTTCCCGCCTGGAGCAAGCTCCCGCGCCCAGCGCCGCAATCAGGATCAGAGTTGAAGCTACAGTTCGCATGGCCATCTCCATTTTATGAGATGCTCCGAACCCCAGCGCAGTTTCTTTCCGGGTGTATGCTTTAACTCATGCGCCTCGTACGCCTGTTCTCGTACATTACGATTGGCATCGTATTCTCCACCCTCCTTTCCTCGCAGCCGCCCAAGCGAAAAAAGCTGCTGGCCATCGGAGAAGTGAAAGGGTTCCAGCACGATTCCGTCTCCCACGGGCTTGCCGTGATCGAGCGCCTCGGCCAGGAATCCGGGCTCTACGATACCTACATCCGCACCGACTCGGAACTGCTGACCAAACAGAAATTGAAGGCTGGCAATGCGAAGAATCTGGACTATTTCGACGCCGTCCTTTTCTACACCACGGGCGAGTTAGACATGAGCGCTCAGCAGAAGGCGGACTTCCTCTCATTCATCCACGAGGACGGCAAAGGCTTCATCGGCGCGCACAGCGCGATCGACACCTTTTACGACTGGCCCGAGTACGGCGAAATGACCGGCGGCTACTTCAACGAGCACCCCTGGGGTGTGTTCGATGCGCCGGTGATCGTGGAGGATCCGAACTTCCCGGCCATGAAGGGATTCGCTAAGACGTTCGTCATCAAGGACGAAATTTATCAGGCGAAAAGCTATTCACGCGACAAGTTGCGCGTGCTGGCCCGCCTCGATCCGGACAAGCTTGACTTGAAGAATCCGCGTGTCCACCGCACCGATAAGGATTTCGCGGTCGCTTGGGCCAAGAGCTACGGCAAAGGCCGCGTGTTCTATTCGACTTTCGGCCATCGCCCCGAGGTTTGGGACATGCCCGAAATTCAGAAGATGTATCTTGAGGCGATCAAGTGGGCGATGGGCATCACCCAGGCCGACATCACGCCGAGACCGTTACCAGGGATGTAGTTTCAATTCTCTTCAACTGGCCGCAAGCCGCGAAGATATCCCGACCGCGCGGCTTGCGCAAGAAGCACGGGATCGTCTTGCGCACGACTGCCTGAAACGACGCCACGCGCTCGTCAGTGGGTGTTTCGAAGGGAATGCCCGGCCCCGGATTCAAAGCGATGAGGTTCACCTTGCAGTTCAGATTCGCGAGCAACCGTGCCACCCTGCGTGCATCCGCATCGGTATCGTTCACACCGTGCAACAAAACGTATTCGAAGGTGAGCTTTTCCCAATGGCGCAACGGGTACACGCGGCAAGCTTCGAGCAGATCCTTTAAGTGATACTTGCGAGTGATCGGCATGAGTTCGCGCCGCTGTTCCTCGTGCGAAGCGTTGAGAGAAATGGCCAGCTTAGGGCGTACAGGTTCCCTCGCCAATTCCTCGATCTTGGGGATAATGCCGGATGTGGAAAGTGTGATCCGCTTGGGCGAGATGGCCATCCCGGCAGGGTCCGTTAATAGCCGAGTCGCTTTAAGCACGTTAGGCAGATTCAGCAACGGCTCGCCCATCCCCATCATCACAATGTTGAGCCGGTCGATTGAAGCAGACAAATCGTGCGCCCGCATCACGAAAAGCACCTGTCCTACGATCTCGCCAGCCGTGAGATTTCTCTCCAGTCCCATCAGGGCGGTCAAGCAGAATTGGCAGTTGACTGGGCAGCCAACTTGGCTCGAAATGCAGACCGTATCGCGCCCTTCTTCGGGCATCAAAACAGTTTCTATAGTTCGGTCGTCTTCGAGTCCGAGCAGGTACCGGCATGTGCCATCGACCGATTCGTAGCGGTTGGTTAGGCGCGGAACTCCCAGCGAGGCCCGACCAGCAAGTTCGGCCCGAAGGGCTGCGGGAAGAGTCGAAATCGCAAGCAGATCCGGGACCTTCTGCCGATAGATCGCTTCATAAACTTGGCGGGCACGGAAGGTGGGCTGACCCTCCCCGACCACCCTTTGAAGATCTGCAAGTTCCAGTCCTACAAGGGGTTGCGCCACTGGAGCCGTCACCTGACCAGGGTAGCATGAGGTGCAGGGTGATAGAATCGAAGCAGATTGGAAATGGCAACTACGCCCGTATTATCAGCACGTGACATAGAAGCAACTACCCTTGCCAATGGCATTCGGGTGGTCACTGAGCAGATGCCGCACGTCCGCTCGGTTTCGATGGGAATTTGGATCGGGACCGGATCCCGTCGCGAAACGCCCGAGGAAAATGGCATCTCCCACTTCATCGAACACATGGTGTTCAAGGGGACCACGCATCGATCGGCGGAAGACATCGCCCGGTCGGTGGATTCGATCGGCGGCGGACTCGACGCTTTCACTTCGAAAGAGATGGTCAGCTACAACACCAAGGTGCTGGACGACCACATACCGATCGCCTTCGATGTTCTAGCCGATCTCGTTCTGAATCCCCTGTTCCGGGATGAGGATATTGAGAAGGAAAAAGGTGTAATTCTCGAAGAGTTGAAGATGGAGGTGGATAATCCGGAATACCTGCTGCATGAGCTTTTCTCGAGCAACTTCTGGAAAGATCAGCCGCTCGGGAAACCGATTCTTGGCACCAAGGCGACTGTCCAGTCCTTTCATCAGGAGATGCTGCGAGGGTATTACACGCGCATCTATTCGCCCGGAAATATTTTGATTACCGCGGCGGGTCACCTGAAGCACGATCACGTGGTGAAGTTGGCGCGGGACCAGTTTGAAAGCTTGCCTGTGAACGGTACGCTCACTCCCGAACGCAAGCCCAGCGCGCATGCCAAGCTGGTGTTCAAGAACAAGGCGTCGCTGGAGCAAACGCACTTGTATATGGGCGTCCCCGCCTATCCGATGTCGCATCCGGACCGGTTCGCGTGCTATGTATTGAACACGGTGCTGGGCGGAGGGATGAGTTCCCGGCTGTTCCAA
>JANXQZ010000945.1 GCA_025353235.1 Bryobacterales bacterium | reverse complement strand
CCCAAGTTGAAGGGCTTGCTGCAGGATGTTCTAGTGGACTTAGCCTCGTCGATGGACCCGGTGCCTTCTACGGAACAGATCGCCATCGCCATTTCGCTTTTTTATTTCAACGGTGAAAATACTTCTGGTTTGCCGGCTCAGATCGTAATGCATGCTCAGCGGAAAGCGTTGCTGGAGAGCCGGGCCAATCGGGCCTTGCTCGCTTCAGCGCTCCGCGTGGAAGAGTTCTAGCATGCGTCTGGGCGAGATTTTGCTGGAGCGCCGCCTCATCACGCAAGAGGATCTCGACCGCGCGCTAGAGTTGCAGAAAGAACGCGGTGACAAGATCGGCAAGACGCTGGTCGACCTCGGCTTTATCGCAATGCGCGACGTGCTTGCCGCGCTCTCCGACCAACTCGGCCTTCCGCTGGTAACCATCGACGGCCCGCCGCCCGCCGCAGCCGAAACGGAAGCGCTCTCGCCCAGGTTCCTCCGGCAGTTTCGCATTCTGCCGATCGGCCGCGAGGACCATACCTTAACGCTGGCAATGGCCGATCCGCTGGACTTTGAAACGCTCACGTCTGTACGCAATTGCACGGGTCTGAAGGTCAGGCCGGTGTTGGCGGCGGAGCAGGAGATTCTCGACGCCATCGATAAATACTATGGCGAATCGGCCAAGACCGAGGCTGATCTAGATCCCGATTCTGCGCAGGCATCCGAGGATTTGGAGCACTTGCGCGATATGGCGAGCGAGGCTCCCGTGATCCGACTGGTGAACGCAATTGTCGCGCAGGCGGTGGAGAAGCGCGCCAGCGATATTCATATCGAGCCGTTCGAGAAAGAGTTCCGCATTCGCTTTCGGGTGGACGGCGTGTTGTATAACCAGGAGTCCCCGCCTCGTGAGATGAAAGCCGCGATGATCTCGCGCGTAAAGCTTATGGCCAAGCTGAACATCGCCGAGCGTCGACTCCCGCAGGACGGGCGCATTAAGGTGAAGACGCTGGGGCGCGAAGTGGATCTGCGCGTTTCTACTCTGCCTACGCTCTATGGCGAAAGCGTTGTGATGCGGCTGCTGGATCGGTCCGCTACCGATTTCTACGACCTGCAGCGGCTTGGTTTCGATGACCACATGCTGTCGCGGATGCAGTATTACACGGGGTTGCCGCACGGGATCTTCCTGGTTACCGGACCTACGGGTAGCGGCAAATCGACTACGCTTTACTCGGCGCTCAAGCGCATCAACCAGAGCGACAAGAAAATTATTACGATTGAAGATCCGGTGGAATATCAGATGGACGGGATCAACCAGATTCACGTGAATCCGCAGATTGGTTTGACGTTTGCGCAGGGGTTGCGGCATATTGTGCGTCAGGATCCGGACGTGATTATGGTGGGCGAAATTCGCGATCGCGAGACGGCGGACATTGCGATTCGCTCATCGCTTACGGGGCACTTCGTGTTCTCGACGCTGCATACCAATGACGCTCCAAGCGCAATTACCCGCTTGACAGATATGGGTGTGGAAAACTACTTGATCACGTCGTCGCTGGTCTCGGTGCTGGCGCAGAGGCTGGTCCGAGTAATTTGCAAGCACTGCAAGCAGCCGGACGGGATACGGATCGCGCCGGATGGGGAGCAGGTCCACACGTTTCGGGGTGCGGGATGTGAGCATTGTTTCGGCAGCGGGTATGCGGGTAGGGTGGGAATCTTCGAACTGATGGAGTTGAACGAAGAACTGCGTCGGCTGATTATGAAGAACTCGGATGCTGCGGATATTACTAGCGCGGCGAAGCGGAATGGAATGCGCAGTCTACGCGAGGATGGCTAGATGAAAGTGGCGAACGGCGTGTCGACCGCGGATGAAGTGATGCGCGTCACGCAGGAGTTTTAACGTGCCCTCGCTTTGTGGGGCAGGTTGGCAA
>JANXQZ010000895.1 GCA_025353235.1 Bryobacterales bacterium | reverse complement strand
TCCGCAAACTCCGGTCCGCGAAGTTCAGCAATTCCAGGAGCTAACTTGAATTCAATAAACAGATTGAAACCGATTATCGTTACCGTGCTGGCGGCCGTGATGGTTGCCCCGCCGCCCGGTTTTGCCGCAAGCCACCGAGAGGCGCCGATTACGGCTCTGGATCGGGCGGCCGACATCACGGACATCTACGCTTTTGTAAGCTACGATGATCCGACTAAAGTGACCATGATTTTGAATGTGGACCCGCTGCTTGAGCCCGGAAACGGTCCCAACTACTTCCCATTCGACGACAACATCCTCTACTCGATCCGAGTTGACAATAACAATACGGCAACCGAGGCAGTTACGTTTAACGTCCAGTTCACCACCGAGATTCGAGCCCCGCAAGTTTTCACGGGTTTCGTGGGTGCGGGGAACGGAATCGTCGCCCCTGCCAACTCGCCAGCGCCAGTTCCTCCAGGAACGCCGATCGTCCCTCCCGCCATTACGGCCCTCGACGGACCCGGCTCGGCTGGTCTCAGCCTCCGCCAGCATTACACGGTGACCATGGTTAAGGGCGGCGTATCCACCCAGTTGACCACTGGCGGAACGCTGTTCGCAGTTCCCTCGAATGTCGGCCCTCGGACCATGCCCAATTATCCGGCTCTCGCAGCGCAGGGCATCTACAGCCTCGGAAACGGCGTCCGCGTATTTGCGGGAACCGTGGACGATCCTTTCTATATCGACCTCGGCGCAGCCTTCGATTCGCTGAATTTCCGAGCCGGTGCTGGAGGCGGAGTCCTTTCGCCAGCAGCAGATGCCGACGATAATACCAACACGGCTTCCGATACGGTGTCGGGCTACAACGTAAACACGATCGCCATTGAAGTTCCCATCGCCATGCTGACCCGCACGGGTACCAAGGTAGCTGCTACCGATCCCGCCGCGACCATCGGCGTTTGGGGCACCACGTCCCGCCCGCGCATCACGGTTCGCCGAGCTCCTCTTCCGGCGGCATCTTCTGGATCGTTCTCCCAGATTCAGCGCATGGGCAATCCGCTCATCAACGAGCTCATCATTGGAACCGGCTCTAAGGATTTCTGGAGCATGAGCCAGCCTAAGGACGACGCACAGTTCGCGAGCTTCGCCCTCGATCCGCTTTTGGCGCGAGTGTTGAATGCTGTTTACGGCATCAATATTCCCACGCCTCCCCGTACTGACCTGCTTCCCCTCGTGACTTACGCCCCGCCAATCGCCGCTGCTGGCACGGCAGCCGGACCGATCGCCGACTTGCTGCGGCTTAACACGGGCGTTGCTCCCACTCCTGCCGGATCGCGCCGACGGCTTGGCCTGCTTGCGGGCGATGGAGCCGGTTATCCGAACGGACGTCGCGTTTCAGATGACGTGACTGATATTTCGGCGCGCGCCGTCGCTGGGGTGCTCAATCCCGCGTTCAATGTGGCACCCAACAATCGCATTGGCGATGGTGTCAACACTAACGATGTTCCTTACCAGGAAACGTTCCCCTATGTTGCGTTCGCTCAAAGCGGTCGCGACCGCCGCCACATCGATCCAGGCGAACCTGGATGCACCAAGAATGCCGGCGCCGCCTGCCCCATTAACTAGTTAGCTCTCCATGCCATCCCGTTCTTATCTGGACGGGATGGCCTGGTCCATGCCCGTCCACCCATGAAAAAATTAATCTTCTTCGCGGCATTCGTTCTGCCGATCGGTCTGCTCGCCTCGGACAGTCCGGCGTTGCTCCGGATCGCCG
>JANXQZ010000879.1 GCA_025353235.1 Bryobacterales bacterium | reverse complement strand
CGATGAGCTCGGATCGCACCGGCCAGACCCGGGTCGTTCGAGTCGGCAAACTTGCCATTCCCAAGATTCACGAAGACGCTATTCGGCTGCTTGTAGACGGCGGCTTCCACTTTCTCCACCAGGTCATTCACATGAGAATTGGCCGTAAACAGATCCTTGAAGCCGTCGTTGTTGAAGTCCGCGAACGCAGCCGCCCATCCAGCCCGCCCACGACTCAGCTGAGCCATGCCGCTCCCGAACGTAGCGTCATGGAAACTGCCTTTCCCGTCATTGTGGAACAGCGGAAACGTCTCGCCATTCAGCGCCGTGACCGCAATATCGGGCAGCCCGTCGTTATCGTAGTCGCGGAAATCCGAACCCATGCTAGCGACCGGCTTGCCATGATCTAGAAGCGCGACTCCAGACACCAACGCCACTTCCTCGAACTTGCCTTTGCCAAGATTATGGAATAGAAAATTCGGCAGATTATCATTCGTGACGAAGGCATCCAGCAATCCATCCCCGTCGTAGTCTGCAAAGGCCACCCCCATGCCTCGTCCGCGAAACTCTCCGATTCCCGATTTTGCGGAGACATCCTCAAACTTGCCATCGCCAAGATTGCGGTAGAGCTGGTTAGGCTGCGGGTCAAAGTACTTGGGATGACAGTAGACCCGGAGCCCCCTCGTCGCATCGCCGCAGAACCGGTCAGTGGCAGCCGACCACGCTCCATAGTTGATGACGATCAGATCGAGCTTGCCGTCATTGTCGAAATCGAACCAGCCCGCGGCAACGCTCCATTGGTCGCTCTTGATGCCTGACTTCGCCGTAACATCTGCAAACTTGCCATTGCCCAGATTGCGATAAAGCTTGTTCTGATGCACGCCCGCGACGAACAAGTCAACGTTGCCATCGTTGTCGAAATCCCCCGCCGCCACGCCGATCGAGTAGCCTTCCCCCGCTAGCCCGGACTCGGCAGTGACATCGCGAAACTTCCAATTCCCCTCGTTGTGGAACAGCCGATTTGAGTACTTGGACAAATCTTTTTTGAGAGAGGGAACCGCCGCCCCGTTGGTGAAGAAAATATCAGGCCGACCGTCGTTGTCATAGTCGAATGCGGCCACCCCGCCAGGCATAGTCTCGATGAGTTGCTTGTGCGCAGTGGGGGAGTTCTCAAGCGTGAAGATCAGGCCCGAAGCCTCAGCCACATTGCGAAAACGAACAGGGGACAGCGGACCGGCCACAAGCGCCGGCATCACCACGAAAAGAAGTAGGCGGAGCAGAACGTAGAATCCTCCCACTCCAATCCTACAAAAACGCTCAGTGCTGTCGCTCTACTGCAACATCCTGATATCTTCTCCGCGTGGGGCCGATTGTTAATCGGCTCTCCTTTATGAGCGCCGCCGCCGCACTTTCTTGGATGTCACCGTTTACGGCTTGCCGCCATGTACTACATCACCCTGATTTCCCCGACGATTTTCGTTGCGGCTGAAGCTAAAAAGCTGCTTGGAATGCCACTGTTTTGGTTGCGGCTATGCCGCCATGTGGGGCAGCCAATCCTGGCTGCAGTCGGCTTTCCAGCCGGCTCACAGAATTACTATCTTGTACTGCAATACTACTATTTTCATCAGACTCGATATGCACGCCCCGCACTCATCTCGACTGGTCGCCAAGCTGCGGTCGATTGTCAATTCGCCTCTATCCAGGTGCGCAAACGACAGAGTAGTCCCGGTAGTCGTCCCATCTCATAACGCTCGACGTGGGTTCTAGAATCGCATCGCACCGTGCTAATTGACTTGCCACTGAAACTCAATAACCAAATCCTTCCACCTATATCTCTTTTCCCCTCAACACCCTCCCACCAAACGACCGCGCTTCCCCCCACCCATCCGCTACTCTCAACCCGGAGAACACCATGTCAACCCAAACCACTCATCAAAAATCCCGCGCCGAAACCAACCGCGAAAACGCGCAAAAATCCACCGGCCCTAAAACCGAAGAAGGCAAGCGCACCTCCTCCCTCAACGCCCGCCGTCACGATCTCACGGGACAAATCATCATCCTTCCCGAAGCGCAAATGGAAGAATACATCCGCTTCACCTCCGGGTTCCACACCGACAAAAAGCCCCAAGGCGCAATTGAACTCAACCTCGTCCAACAGTACGCCGACGTAAACTGGCGCATGAATCACTCCGCCGCCATTGAAAAGGTCAAACTGTCTCTCACCATCGATGATGAGCGCGAGTCCGTCGACACCGAATGCACTCCAGCCCACAACTCCTTCGTTGAAGCCCGCAACTATCACCTCTACTCCGAGACTCTGCGCAACATCAGCCTCTACGAAACCCGCCTATCCAGCCGCGCCGCTAAACTCCTCAAGCAGATCAATGAAATTCAGGCCGAGCGCCGCGCCCGCGAAGAGAAGGAAATGAGAGAAGCCGTCCTGATGTATGAGATGGAGCAGGAGGTCCATGAGGAAGAGCAAACCGCTGCACCGGGCAAGCCCTTCACCTACAACCCGTCCGAAGATGGCTTCGTTTTTTCAATCGCGAAAATCAAGTTTCAAATCCGCTTCCGTGACCGTCTCATCGTCGCTCGCAAGTGCGAAAAAGCCCGCCCCGCCGCTGCCTAAAGCGCGCAACTACCCCGCAGCGATGAAGAAACAGAGCAAACAAACCCCGAACTTCTCTCGCCAGCCTCGACAAACTCCCAAAGTGTGTCCCGTCTCCTGCGGTCTAATTAAGGAAGTGTCCACGGCAACGCAGCCCCCTTCCACAGGCTTTCATAACTTAACCCGGCCCCAACTCATTGGCACCCTCGTCGGCCTCCTGCTGACTCTCCTGCTCGCCGCCCTCGATCAGACCATCGTCGGAACCGCCATGCCGCGCATCATCGCCCAACTCAACGGGTTTGATCGCTACCCCTGGGTTACCACCGCATATCTCCTCACCTCTACCATCGCTGTCCCTATCTTCGCCAAGCTATCCGACATATACGGCCGCAAATGGTTCTTTCTCGGCGGCAATGTCCTTTTCGTTCTCGCATCTGCGCTATGCGGAGCGGCGGGCCAAATCCCCTGGCTGCCTCTGGATGGCATGGCACAACTGATCGTATTTCGCGGCCTCCAAGGTGTCGGAGCCGGAATCATCGTAGGCTTGCTGTTCACCATCATCGGCGATATTTTCGCCCCCGCCGAACGCGCCCGATTCCAGGGACTCTTCGCCGCCGTCTGGGGCATGGCCTCCATCTTCGGGCCCACCCTTGGCGGCTGGATCACCGACCAATTCTCCTGGCGCTGGACCTTCTACGTCAACCTGCCTGTTGGCATTTTTGCCGCGGCCGTGATCTTTTTCGAATTCCCCTACTTCCG
>JANXQZ010000874.1 GCA_025353235.1 Bryobacterales bacterium | reverse complement strand
TGCTCCGCGCATCCCCATCGCCTGTTCCGGCGAAGCATACTCAGGCGTGCCCGTGAACGAACCCGTGGTGCCGGTGGCGATTTCCGTACGAGCCAATCCGGAATCTTCGCGCACTTTCGCAATTCCGAAATCGATCAGCTTCAAGATTTCGCGCCCGTCCGCGCCTACAGTTAAGAGCAGGTTTTGAGGCTTGATATCACGGTGGATAATCCCCTTCCGATGAGCGGCTGAAAGGCCAGCGCAGGCCTGCGCACTAAAGTTCAACGCCGTCTTCCAGGGCAAGGGACCTTGCTTCATCCGATGCTGCAAGCTCTCGCCTTCCACATACTCCATCACTACGAAGAGCTTGTCATCTTCGGTGAAGTCGGCATCGTCTACCCGTACGATGTTCGGGTGCTCTAGCTGGCGTAGAAGCAAAGCCTCGGACAGCAAGCTCTGAGACGGCTTGCCCGCAGAGGCACTCACATCGAGCAAGAGCTTGATCGCCTTATCCTCGTTCCAGAGCAGGTGGCGCACCCGATAGACCACTCCCATGCCGCCGCGTCCGATCTCGTTTAAGACCTGATACTTCTTTCGGATGACAGTGCCTGGCTCCAGGCCTTCCACCGATCGCAAAGCAGCTCCGTCGAGCGGGCAGAAGGTGACGCCCTCAGCAGCATAGGCGGCACGACAACTGGGGCAAGTCTTCACGGGCTTTCGTCCTAATCAAGCTTAGCGCTGGCCCTCGTGCAAGAAGCGCGGAAGCGCTTCGAGAACAGGCTAGGATAGAAATGACATGGAGATACTGCGACTGCTTCTTGGCAGCCCCCTTGCGACCGAAAGCGAACAGGCTGAAAGAATTGGCCCGGCCAAGGGAATCCCAATCTTTGGCTTGGATGCACTCAGTTCAGCGGCATATGGACCCGAAGCCGCTTTGACTCTGCTGATCCCGCTAGGCATGGCTGGCGTCGCATATATCCTGCCGATCACTGCGAGCATCTTGGTCCTGCTCACCATCGTCTACTTCTCCTATCAGCAGACCATCGGCGCCTATCCACAAGGCGGCGGATCGTATACGGTGGCTAGTGAAAATCTTGGCGTTTGGCCCGGCTTGCTGGCCGCCGCCGCCCTTATGATCGACTATGTTCTGACAGCCGCCGTGGGCATATCGGCGGGTGTCGGCGCGCTCGTCTCGGCCGCGCCGGAGCTGCAGAAATACACGCTGCCCCTCTGTCTTCTGATTCTCGTGATTCTTACAATCGTGAATCTGAGAGGAGCTTCGGAGGCCGGTGCGATCTTCCTCATACCCACTTATCTGTTCATCGTCTGTTTGCTGGGGGCAATCGTTTGGGGAGTAGTCAAGGCCATCGCTGCTGGAGGCCACCCAACGCCCATGGTGGATCCGCCTAAATTGAAGGCAGCAACCGAAGCCATCTCAGCGTGGCTGATTCTGCGGGCATTTTCTAGCGGATGTACGGCGATGACGGGTGTAGAAGCAGTGAGCAACGGGGTGATGGCATTCAAGAACCCGCCGGACAAGTATGCGCGGCTAACGTTGACCATCATCATCGGAATTCTCATGGTGATGCTGGGCGGTATTGCGTACCTGGTTCGGGCATATCACATCGCGGCTACCGAGCCAGGCGCCCAGGGCTATCAGAGCGTGCTCTCTCAGCTAATCGGCGCGATCGCGGGCAAGGGTGCCTTTTACTGGGTTAGTTTAGGATCCATCTTCTTAGTGCTGGCGCTTTCCGCCAATACGGCGTTCGCCGACTTCCCGCGCCTTTCGCGCGCGATTGCCAACAACGGCTACCTGCCTCACGCTCTCAAGTTGCGGGGCAGAAGACTCGTTTTCGAACAAGGCGTGTATGCGCTGGCGCTGCTAGCGGGGATTTTGCTGGTCATTTTCGGAGGCATTACGGATCGGCTGATTCCGCTTTATGCCGTGGGAGCTTTCTTGGCGTTCACCCTGTCGCAAGCCGGGATGGTGATGCACTGGAAGAAAGCCGGCGGAGAGGGAGCTGGCAAGAACATGTTCTTAAATGGCCTGGGTGCCTTCGCAACGGGTGTCACGGTGGTGGTGGTGCTGGTAGCGAAATTCGTGGAAGGCGCATGGATCACCATGCTGCTAATTCCATTAATGATCTTCCTGATGTACCGGGTAAAGCGGCATTATGATCGGGTACAAAAGGAAATATGTCTCGATCGCCCCGCCAGTACGGAAGCACTCTGCGCGCCCCTGGTGGTGTTGCCAATGAACCGGTGGGACGCGGTGTCGGAGCGTGGCTTGCGATTTGCATGGTCCCTGTCTCCGGACATCCGAGTGCTGCACGTCGAGTCCGGGGATGATGAGAGCCAGGATCTTCGGCAGCGCTGGGCTAGTTTGGCCGAAGGGCCAGCCAAGGAAGCGGGACTTCCCATCCCCGAGTTGGTAGTGGTGAAATCGCCATACCGATACGTCGTCGGACCCATCGTCGAATATGTCTTGAAGCTCGAGAAGGAGCTTCCGGATCGGCACTTTGCAGTGCTGATTCCAGAACTGGTGGAATCGCGCTGGTATTTCTACTTCCTGCACAACAATCGGCCACAAGCTTTGAAGGCGATGTTGCTGTTTCGTGGGAATCAACGTGTGACGGTGATTAATATTCCTTGGTATCTAGAACAATCCCACAGCGGTTAGCCCGTCGCTTCGAGCGCAGTGGGATACTGGGGCTGTGTCCGTACCGAAGCTGATTTTACCCATACTGCTAGTCGTCGCTTGCGTGGCGAGCGGTGAAAATGCGCCGGTTGTTCAAGTCCCGCTAGTGGTGAATTCCGGTGCGCCTCTCCGCGTTTATATTACGCGGCGGCTGCACATGCGGGATGGCGAGCCGGTTCGAGCTAAGCTAATCGAACCCATTTACGCCTTTGACCGCATCGTGGTTCCGGCGGGCGTTGAGCTGCAAGGGCATGTGACCAAGCTCGACCCGGCGTCCAAGATGGTCCGTTATCAAGCCATCGTGCAAGGCGACTTCACGCCGCTGCATTGGGCTCGCGTTCAGTTTACCGATGTGCTGATGCCGGACGGTCGCACGGTCCCAATCAAAGCGCTGGACTCGACCGGCCTGCCGACGCTCTACGTCGCGCCGCGTCCTTCCAAAGGCAAGATTCGCGGCAACTCAGGGATCCTGGGCACGGCTCGAAGGCAGGCCAGCGATCAGGTTAAAGCGAAAACGCAAGACGTGGTGGATCTGGTGAGAGGGCCGAACAAGAAAGAGTGGCTCGAAGATTTCCTGGTGAAGAAGCTGCCTTACCATCCGCAATGGTACCGGCGCAATACGCGGTTTGATGCGATCCTCAGCAGTCCGCTTGAGTTCGGAAACGCGGAGGTTGCCTTCGATATGCTGCGAAACGTCGGGCTGCCGACGCTGGAGTCTCTCGCCCAAGTGCGCTTGCTGACTGCGGTCAGTTCGGCGAATTCCAAGCCCGACATGAAGGTAGAAGGCGTGTTATCCCAACCCGTTTTCTCGACAGATAAGAAGCTGCTTTTGCCCGAGGGCACGCTCTTAACCGGACGCGTTCGACGGGCGCAGCCGGCGCGCTGGTTCCATCGAGGCGGTCAGTTGCGATTCACGTTCGATCATGTGGAGCCGCCTGCGATCACGTCCGTTCCAGCTCTCGAGTTGCAGCGCATGGAGGCGCAATTGGCGGGAGTGGAATCGGATCCGCGGGCTCAAGTCAAAGTGGACTCGGAAGGGGATGCGAAGGCGACCGAATCGAAGACCAGGCTGCTGGGGCCGCTGCTCGCGCTGGCTGTCGCAACTCGGTCATTAGACAACGATGTCGACCGGAATCGACTGGGAGTGCCTACTGCCAGCGGCAACGGCGGCGGACGAGCGACGGCGGGCATCTCCGGTTTCGGACTCTTGGGAGCGGCAGCCGCGCGAGCCTCGCGCACGGCGGGAACGGTGCTCGGATTTTACGGGCTAGCCTGGTCGGTCTACTCGACGATTATCTCGCGCGGCAAGGAAGTGGAGTTCGAGAAGAATACCGCGATGGAGATTCGATTCGGCGCGCCTGCTGCGTCTCCCGCGAAGACACCCGGGCATCATTTGGCGCGCCGTTAAGACGCCCCGAGTTTATCCGCCCTTGATGGTTATGGCTACCAGAGCCAACGTTAGCCCAATCATGATGGCGACCGACGCCCAGGAGATCGCGTTGTAGAAGCCGGAATTTGTCCACTCCTTCATCAAGCCTTTGCGGTTGATTAGCAGAATCATGTAGATCAATACGAAGGGCAAAAGGACGCCGTTGATGACTTGGGAGAACAGGACCATTTGCACTAGATCGACGTGGGGAATCAGGATGACTGCCGCGCCTAAGACGACCAGCAGCGTGTAGAGCCAATAGAAGATGGGCGCTTCGCTGAATTTCCGGTCCACGCCGGATTCGAATCCAAGCCCCTCGCACACCGTGTATGCGGTGGAGAGAGGCAGGATGCAGGCAGCGAAGAAGGACGCGTTGAACAAGCCAATGCTAAAAAGCAGAAAGGCGTACTCGCCGAATGGCTTTAGCGCTACGGCCGCGTCCGCCGCGTTCTGAATGTCTTTGGGCCCATGCGACCAAATTGCGCCGGCGCAGGCGACGATGATAAAGAAGGCGACCACGTCAGTGAGGATGCAGCCGATAATCACTTCCAACCGCGACTGTATGTACTCCTTCGCCGAGATGCCTTTCTCCACAATCGCCGCTTGCAAATAGAACTGCATCCAGGGCGCAATGGAGGTGCCCACCATGCCGATCAGCATGTAGATGTAGCCGCTATCGAAGATGAGAATCGGCTTGAAGCTATAGATGGCCGCCTCTTTCCAGTCGGGCTTTACGAGGATGCCGGAGATGATGTACGTGACGTAAACCGAGCAGGCGATCAGGAAAATTCGCTCCACGTTTCGGTAGCTGCCTTTCACCACGAGGTACCAGACCGCAGCCGCCGTCAATGGAACCGAGAAGTAGCGGCTGATGTGGAACAGTTCGAGCGACGTTGCGATGCCTGCGAACTCGGCCACCACGTTCGTAAAGTTGGCGATCACCAGGGCCGCCATCATAAAGAAGGTGGTGCGCAGTCCGAACTCTTCCCGAATCAGGTCGGATAAACCTTTTCCTGTTACCGCCCCCATGCGCGAGGACATTTCCTGAGTGATGATCAGCAGGATTGTGATCGGGATCAGCGTCCACAGGGGCAGGTAGCCGTACTTCGCTCCCGCCGCCGAGTAGGTGTAAATGCCGCCAGCGTCGTTGTCCACGTTCGCCGTAATAAGCCCTGGGCCGAGCACGGAGACGAACAAAACAATCTGGTAGCGAAAGCGCTTCAGCGCGGAAGGTGCGGCGCTCATAGTTGTCTCACCGCGAATTCCTCAGAACGGAGATAATATCGTCGGCTGTGATGGTGCCCGAAAGTTTCCCGTCTTCGTCCACCACTGGCAGCGTCAGCAACGAGTGGACGGCGCAACGCTGTCGCAAATCCTTCGATGCGGACACAATCGCCGTCGAGCAGCTCGCCACGATCTCGCACCGGGACGCACACATCGCCTTGGCAGAGCCCTTCGGGTTTCAGCTGCCAGCCAGTGGCCGTGAAGAGATCAGAGGGGGCGACCGATGTGCCATCAGCGCTTTCGTCTGTGGTCGTTCGTTCGCCGTCGAGAATTGTGAGCTGCATAAGGCCGTTACCGTA